>JACDDL010000235.1 GCA_013817045.1 Actinomycetota bacterium
ATACCGGTGCCAGGGGTCACCATGCCCCGGGGCGAGCTGGTTCACATGACCTCAATCTTCGGGCGAAGGCGCTCCACCAGGTATCATCGGGTGGAAGTTGTGCTCGGTCGCCAGGTTGTGCTCGGTCGCCAGGAGGTGAGACCCCATGACGTACGTCATCGCAGAGCCGTGCATCGGCGTCAAAGACAGGGCGTGCGTCGACGAATGTCCGGTCGACTGCATATACGAGGGTGAGGAGCAGTTGTGGATCCATCCGGAGGAGTGCGTCGATTGCGACGCGTGCCTGCCGGCCTGCCCCGTGGACGCGATCTATCCCGCCGATAACGTTCCTCCCGAGTGGACGTCGTTCATCGGGACCCAGGCGCAGTGGTTCGAAGCGCATCCGGATGCTTCCGGCGGCGCCATGGAGAGCCCCTTTGCCCCGGCTGAGGAGCGCGGCGAGTAGAACGGATCAACGAACCAAGCTCTCCCGACGCCTGGCGGCCATTTCTCGGGCGCAAGGTCTCGGCGAGATACCGTCTGCACGATGACCCGTCGCCGTTCTCCGAGGTGGTCGGGGTGGTGCAATCGATATCGCCGGATGCAACCGGCGCGCCGTCCGTGAAGCTCGTGGACCGGCGAGGCGACACGGTGATCGTGCAGGTGGCCGATCTGGTGGCCGCCAAAGCCTTTTAAAGGGCCGGGCGAGGGGCCACGAGCCGCACCAGTTAGCTTGAAGGCGCTGTTATGGTTTATCGACACAATGTATGAAGTGCTTCTACGCGCGCCCGGGGAGGTCTGATGGCGGCCCAGGCAGCCCCCCCCGCCCACATTCCCGCCGAACGCAAGGAATTGCCCCGCGTGGTGGTGCGGTTCGCGGGTGACTCCGGTGACGGGATGCAACTCACCGGGGATCGCTTCACCAGCGTCAGCGCCGCCTTTGGTAACGACCTCGTCACCATGCCTGACTTTCCGGCCGAGATCCGGGCCCCGGCCGGTTCCCTGGCAGGCGTCTCGGCGTTCCAAATTCACTTCTCCGACCACGACATACTCACCCCGGGTGACCAGCCCGGCGTGCTGGTCGCAATGAACCCTGCCGCCCTCAAAGCGAACCTTGGCGACGTGATGCGCGGCGGAATGCTGATTCTCAACACCGACTCGTTCGACAAGCGCAACTTGGAGAAGGCGGGTTTTTCGTCGAACCCTCTGGACGATGGCTCTCTCGATAGTTATCAGGTCTACAAGATCCCCATGACGTCGATGACGATCGATTCGGTCAAGGGATCCGGAGCGTCGAAGAAGGAAGGAGAACGCTCCAAGAACATGTTCGCCCTCGGCGTGCTTTCGTGGATGTATTCGCGACCGCTCGAGCCCACCATCGAGTATCTCGGGAAAAAGTTCGCCAAGAAGGAATCCATCGCAAAGGCCAATGTGGCAGCCCTCAAGGCTGGGCATGCGTTCGGTGAAACCGCAGAGCTGAGCGCCTTCGAGGTCAAGCCCGCAACTCTTGCTCCCGGCAGATATCGAAGGATCACCGGCAACCAGGCGCTCGCCTACGGGCTGATTGCCGCCAGCGTGCAGTCCAAGCTGCCCTTGTTCCTCGGCTCCTATCCCATCACTCCTGCATCGGACGTCCTTCACGAGCTTGCCCGCTACAAGAATTTCGGGGTCCGCACTCTCCAGGCCGAAGACGAGATCGCTGCGATCGGCATGGCACTGGGGGCCGCCTTCTCCGGGCATCTCGGCATCACGACCACCTCGGGCCCCGGACTGGACCTCAAATCGGAGACGCTCGGCCTGGCAATTTCGCTCGAGCTGCCGCTGATCGTCATCGACATCCAAAGGGGCGGTCCATCGACCGGGCTTCCGACCAAGACCGAGCAGTCCGATCTGCTGCACGCAATGTACGGGCGCCACGGAGAGGCGCCGCTCCCCATCGTGGCCCCCTATTCCCCGGCGTCTTGCTTCTGGGCGGCCCTGGAGTCGGCGCGCATCGCACTCAAATACATGACGCCGGTGATCTTGCTCTCGGACGGCTATATCGCCAATGGCGCCGAACCTTGGCACATACCGTCGGTGGACAAGCTTCCCGATATCTCGGTCCGGTTTGCCTCACAGCCCAATGTGGGTGAGGACTTCTGGCCCTATCTCCGGGACGGCGAGACCTTGGCGCGTCCATGGGCGATACCGGGCACCGCCGGACTGGAGCATCGGGTAGGTGGGCTGGAAAAAGCGGATGGCACCGGAAACATCTCCTATGATCCCGACAACCATCAGCTGATGACTGAACTTCGCCAGGCGAAGATCAAGGTCATCGAGGAGGATATCGACCCACTCGAGTTCGACGGCAGCGACGACGCACGTGTGCTCGTGGTCGGCTGGGGGGGAACCTACGGCACGATCGGCGAGGTCTGCCGGCGTCTTCGCGCCCGCGGGAGACCGGTGGCGAGGGCGCACCTAAAGCACCTGAACCCGATGCCCAAGAACACCGGCGAAGTGCTTCGCCGCTTCGAGAAGGTGATCGTTCCTGAGCTCAACATGGGTCAGTTGTCCAAGCTGATCCGTTCCGAGTTTCTGATCGAGACCGTGTCCATCAACTGCGTTAGAGGGCTCCCCTTCTCATCGACCGAGTTGGAGAGTGAGCTCGAGGAGTTGATCCCATGACCGATCACAACGGACATTCTCTGGACGAGGGAGGGCGTGGCATCACCGAGGCCTCGGGTGGGATCGGAACATTGACGCGTGAGGATTTTGTGTCCGATCAAGAGGTTCGCTGGTGCCCCGGTTGTGGTGACTATGCGATTCTCGCAGCGGTTCAGAGCATCATGCCCGAGCTCGGTGTCCCGCGCGAGAAGGTGGTTTTCGTGTCGGGTATCGGTTGCTCGAGTCGCTTTCCCTACTACATGAACACCTATGGAGTGCACGGCATCCACGGACGGGCTCCCGCAATTGCAACCGGCATCGCCAGCGCGCGCCCCGATCTGCAGGTGTGGGTTGTCACCGGCGACGGCGATGGTCTCTCCATCGGAGGTAACCATCTCATCCACGCCCTCAGACGCAACGTGAATTTAAAGATCCTGCTGTTCAACAACCAAATCTACGGCCTCACGAAAGGGCAGTATTCGCCGACCTCCGAGCAGGGGAAGGTGACTAAGTCGACGCCGTTCGGTTCCGTCGAGCAGCCTTTCAACCCGATCTCCCTTGCACTCGGAGCGGAGGCCACCTTTGTCGCTCGTACGATTGACGTCGAGCGCAAGCATCTGCCTGAGATGCTGAGACGCGCAGCGGCTCATCGCGGTTCGGCGTTCATCGAGATCTACCAGAACTGCAACATTTTCAACGACGGGGCGTTTCTTGCTCTCACCTCCAAAGAGGGGCGAACCCAGAACCGGATCTATCTCGAGCACAACCGTCCGATTCGTTTCGATCGCGATGGTTCGAAGGGGATCCGCATGACAGGCGCAGGGCATCTGGAGCTTGTGGACGTATCCGAAGTTGGAGAGAAAGAGCTCCTTGTGCACGATGAGCATCGCTACGATGCAGGCTTGGCTTTCGCGCTGTCGAGATTGTCCGCCGGCCCACATGGACCGACCCCGCTGGGTGTCTTCCGTCAAGTGGAGCGTCCCGTCTACGGTGACGGGATGGAGAGCCAACTGCGCGCCGCTGCGGCCGACCAGGGCCCCGGCGACCTCGCCAAGCTCCTCTCCTCGGGCGACACATGGGACGTCGACTGAGTGCCGGAGGGTATGGCCCCCGGCGCCGACGACAGAATCGAACGGCTCGCCCGAAGCCTCCTGAGCTCGACCGATGAGGACGCGGCGGCGATTGCCGATATTGAGACGGCGCGCCGAGCCGCAGTTGCACGACTCAAAGATTCCGAGGCACGCACCTTCGATCCCGCAGTGACCGATCCCCTTAATTCGGGCGTCATTCGCCGGACCTCGGAGGAGACCGCGACCGACGCAGAGGTCGAGGAACGACCTTGACGACCGCGTCATGAACGAGATCCTCTCTGCGGCGCTCGACGCGGCGACGTCCTCAGGCGCCTCGTACGCAGATGTGCGCGCTGTCGAGGCCAGGGTGGAGTCGCTGGGGGTCAAAGGCACCACCGTCGAATCCCTCGACCGTTTCGACTCCCTCGGGTTCGGGGTGAGGGTGCTCGTTGACGGTGCGTGGGGATACGCGTGTTCGGCCGAGCTCGACTCTACCGAGGCGGTGTCCACAGCGCGTGCCGCGGTAGAGATCGCCCGCGCGAGCGCAACCGCAATGACCTTCCCCGCTGAGCTCGTGCCCGAGCCGGTGCACCGCGACAGCTGGAT
>JACDDL010000236.1 GCA_013817045.1 Actinomycetota bacterium
GCCGAGGCGCGCCGGCGCGCCGAGGAGACTCTCGACCGGGTTGGGCTCGGCCACAGGAAGAAGCACCGTCCCAACGAGCTTTCTGGCGGTGAGCAGCAGCGCGTGACGATTGCCCGCGCCCTGGCCGGCGGGCCTTCCATCGTGTGGGCCGACGAACCCACCGGCAACCTCGATACCGAGACGGCCGGATCGATCATGGAGCTGCTGCAGGAGTTGAACAACGAAGGTCTGACTCTGGTGCTGGTGACGCACGACCCGGCAATCGGGAGTACGGCCGGCAAGCTCATACGGATGCGGGACGGTGCAATCGAGTCCGCAACCGATCGCCCGGAGGAGTAGGGGAGTGGACGCTGGAACTCTCGTGGTGATGTTGGCCATCGTGGCCATCGCGACCGTGCTGGTTGTGTGGCAGGCGATACGCAAAGGCGTGCTGCGGCGCCTGGCGGTTCGCGACGCTATCAGGCGTCCGAGCGAGACCACCCTGGTGATCATCGGAAGCCTTCTCGGCACCGCAATCGTCACCGGCAGCTTCATCGTCGGCGACACGCTCGACTCGTCCATCCGCGCCACCGCGACGACACAGCTCGGACCGGTGGACGAAGTGCTAACCGTGCCCTCAGATGTCAGCGCGGCCGAGGTCACCGGGGCCATCGAGGACCTCGACGATGTGCGCATCGACGGCATCGAATCTTTCCTGGCGGTGCCCGCATCGTTCTCGACGGGCGGCTCGGGCGAGGCCCGTGCCGAGCCCGAGGCCCAAGCCCTCGAGCTCGACTTCGATGCCGCACGGAGCTTCGGGGGGGATGTACAGGCCACCGGGATCAGCGGCGACACACCGGCGGCCGGTGAGGCCGTCATTACAGAAGACATCGCGTCGACATTGGACGCCGCCCCCGGCGACCAGATAACGGGGTATCTGTACGGCGAGAAGATGGATGTCGAAGTCACGCGCGTACTTCCGCGCTTGGGCCTGGCCGGATACTGGACCGGCCTGGAGTCCACGTCTTCGAACGTGTTTCTGGAACCGGGCACCATCCAGAGCCTGAGCAACGGCCGCATTCCGTCCGGCGCGGAGCCTCCCACCACGATCGTGGCCGTCTCGAACAGAGGAGGGGTCGAGGACGGCGCCGACTTGACGGACGGTGTGACCGCCGCGATCGAAGGGGCGCTTCCGGCGGGCAGCCAGTTGCGTGTGGAGCCCATCAAGCAAGACCGCCTGGACAACGCAGAGGCGCAGGGCAAGCAGTTCAGCGAGTTCTTCCTGGGGATCGGATCGTTCGCCGTGGTCGCGGGTGTGCTGCTGTTGGTGAACATCTTCGTGATGTTGTCCGAAGAGCGCAAGGGACAGCTCGGCATGCTGCGCGCAGTAGGGATGCGGCGCGCCGATCTCGTCAGAGGCTTTGTGATCGAAGGCGCTATCTATGCGCTTGTGGCAAGCATTTTGGGAGCGGTGCTCGGCATAGGCGTGGGCTGGGTCATCGTCAAATTCGCGGCGCCGATATTCGGGGGCAGTGGCGACTTCGCGCTCGACCTCATCTTCGACGCCGAACCTGAAAGCATCATCGGGGGCTTCTGTATAGGAGTCCTGATATCGCTGGTGACGATCCTGTTCACGAGCTTCCGGATCAGCCGCGTCAACATCATCCGGGCGATACGCGATCTTCCCGAACCTCGTCTCGCCAAATCGCGTCTGCGAACGGTCATCGCCGGGATCGTGATCGCGGCGCTGGGGGCCGGTTGGTTCATCACCTCGGTAAGCGCATCGAACGGGTGGCTCGGGTCGATCCTCGGCCTGCCGCTGGCGGCGTTCGGGCTGCTCCCGCTCCTGACTCGCCTCATCGGTCGCAGAACGGCCGTCCTGCTCGTCTCCGGAGGCTCACTCGCATGGGGGATCTTCGGCAACAGCATCACCGACGGAGCGTTCTTCGAGGGCGGCGACATCTTCGCCTTTGTCGTTCAGGGCATCCTTCTGACCTTCTCGGCCGTCATTCTTCTGAGCCAGAGCCAGGAGACCCTCGAGGGCGGGATTCGCAGGGTGGCCGCCCGGTGGCTGTCCCTCAGACTCGGCCTTGCGTATCCGTTGGCGCGCCGTTTTCGGACCGGCCTCACTCTCGGCATGTATTCGCTCGTGATCTTCACGATGGTGTTTATCTCGGTGCTCTCGAACGTCTTCGGCGGCCAGATAGACAATGCCGTAGCCAGCGAAGCGGGCCGATGGCAGGCTCTGGTTACCGCAAGCGGAAGCAACCCACCAAGGCCGGACGCGGTCCGGGATGTCGAGGGCGTCGACCGGGTGGCGACGTTGACCTTCGGTCAGGCGCTGTTCCAACCCGAGGGGTTCACCGAGCCGGAGGCGTGGCCGGTCTCGGGGGTGGACGAGGACTTTTTCGCGGTCAAGCCACCTCCGCTCGATGAGCGCCTCGAGGAGTACTCGAGCGACCAGGGGGCCTGGGATGCGATCCTCGACGATCCCGAGGCTGTGATCGTCGACATCTTCTTTCTGCAGGGAGGCGGCGGTCCACCCGAGTTGGTGGTCGAGCCGGGCGACAACATGACCGTGATCGATCCCGTCACCGGTACGTCGACGGAGCGGAGGGTGATAGGCATCACCAGCGCCGGCCAGGCCTTTTCCGGCGCATTCATGTCGACTGAGTCTGCAAAGGAAGCGTCCTCGACTGCAACGCCATCGCGTTTCTACCTCACGACCGACCGTACCGACCAGGAGGCGACGGCCATCACCAACCGCATCCAGGGTGCCTTCCTGAGCAACGGAGTGGAGGCACAGACGTTCCGGTCGCTGATCGAGGAGGCCCAGCAGGCCAGCCTGCAGTTCTTCGATCTTATGCAGGGCTACCTCGCCCTCGGCCTTGTCGTGGGTGTGGCGGGCCTCGGCGTGCTGATGGTGAGAGCCGTGCGGGAGCGACGGCGCGATGTCGGGGTTCTGCGATCGCTGGGATTCGAAGCCCATCAGGTTCGGCGCGCCTTCGTGCTGGAGGCGGGCTTCGTGGCCCTCGAAGGCATCCTGGTAGGAGCCGCGCTTGCGCTTGTAACCGCATCACAGCTGGTCAACAACGGTGACTTCGGAGAAGGGGTCGAGCTGATAATCCCGTGGGGCCAGCTCGGCATCCTGACCGGGACGGCGTTGGTTGCCTCGTTGGTGGCAACCGCATGGCCGGCGCAGCAGGCGTCGTCGATACCCCCGGCGGTGGCCCTGCGGGTCGCCGACTGAGAACCCGGCTGGTTGCCCCACGCGCCCGCTTCAGGCCGAGGGCGAAGAGGCAGAGTCCATTTCATCGGTGGTCCCGGATGACCGAGCGGTAGAGGGCCAGAACCTTGTCGGTCACCTGGTTCCAGTCGTACCTTGAAGCGCTGCGGCGGGCGCCGTCGCTGAGCTTGGCGCCCAGGACAGGGTCGCCCAGCACCCGGTCGATCCCCCGGCCCAACGCCGCGGGGTCGTTCGGCGTCACCAGCAGACCGTTCTCCCCGTGACGGATCACCCCGGGTATACCGCCCGCGTCTGAGGCGACGATGGGGCGGCCCAGATGGATCGCCTCGAGCAGCACCGACCCGAGCTCCTCGTAGACAGAGGGCAGGACCACAACATCGGCGTGGGCGAGGTGTCCCGGCACGGTGTCATGGGGCACGAAGCCGGTGATGTGGATCCGATCGCCGAGGCCGAGCCCCTCGATGCTGCGCTCCAATGCGCCTCTCTGGGGACCGTCGCCGACCAGGATCACGCGTGCGTCCGACGACATGAGCTTCGCCGCCCCCACCAGGGTGTTTACCGACTTGGAGCGGTGCAGCCGTCCGGCGTACACGACCCTGCGGCCCTCGATGTCGGGCAGAGGACGGCTGAACGGTCCCTCGAACAGGGACTGATTGACTCCGGGAGGGATGACGTTGATGCGCTCCGGGTCGACCCCGCCGGCTCGGAGACGGTCCGCGAGACGGGGGGTGATGGCTATTACGGCGGCCGCGCGTGCCTCGGCGTGCCCCTCGATCCAGCCCCCCAGCGACTTGAGCACGGCGCTCCTGAGATCTACCCGTGTCAGCGTGTAACGGGGACTGCAATGGACCGTGATCACCAGGGGGGCGCGCCCGATCCTGGCGGCCAGCATCGCAAGGGGCAGAACCGCGAGGTCCTCGCCGAGATGGGCATGAACGACGTCGATCCTCCGAGCGCTGGCCGGGATGAGGCCGGCCGCGGGGACCGCGTAGAGCTGGCGCAGGCGGCTCACCGGCAGGCCGAGCCGGAAGACGGTTGCGCCCCGGCCCAGGGTTTCCCGCCTCGGCGC
>JACDDL010000060.1 GCA_013817045.1 Actinomycetota bacterium
TCGAAGGAGCTGGGGCTCAACCGGGTGGCCACCGAGCAGCCCCCGTACCACCTCCTCGACCGGCGAATCGAGCGCGAGCTCATCCCCGTGGCCGAGAGTTACGGGATCGGGCTGATTCCCTGGTCGCCGCTGGCGGGCGGCTTCCTGACCGGAAAGTACAAGAGGGGCGAGACGCCCGCCGAGGGCACCCGCTTCGGAGACAGTCACGAGTGGGGCGACAAGCACCTCACCGACCCGGCCTTCGACGTGCTCGAGACGGTCGAGGCGATCGCCGGTGAGAAGGATGCAACGCCGAGCCAGGTGGCGCTCGCGTGGTGCGCCCAGCAGCCCGGAGTGACCAGCCCGATCATCGGCCCCCGGACGATGTCCCAGCTCGAGGACAATCTGGGTGCCGCAGAGGTCGAGATCACCGACAAGGATCGTGCCCGCATCGACGAGGTCGCTCCGCCGGGGCGCGCCGTCGTCCCCTATTACGAAGCCGATTTCGCCGCGCCGAGGTGGCGCTGGTAGGACCCCGGGCGCCGATGCCCTGGCAGAGGGCCAGGGCCTCGGGTTCGGCGCGCCGAGCCCCGTCAGCGCAGCAGCGCCAGCAGCTGGTTCGATGTCGCCACGGTGGCACCGAGCACCCCGGCGCGGCGCTGAAGCTCCCTGTCGTTGGTGGTCAGCACCACGGGGTGAGGGGCGAGCTCCTCTATCAGGGCCACTATGCGGTCGTCGGCGGTCTCGCCTTCCTCCGAGTACACGACCTTCACGCGCCTCTTTCTGGGCCTCCCTATCCCGGGCGGGACGGTGGAGCCGTCGAACACGATGATCGCGCTGACCTTCGTCTTCAGCTGCAGCGCGCTGACGCCCTCCAGGAGGCGGTCGCGCTGCAGCTCGAGTGACAGCTCGCGGAAGCCGCCCTCGGCTTTGGTCACGTTGTAGCCGTCCACGAGGAGCGCAACGTCAGGCGCGCCGAGCCACCCGAGCAGGGTCTCGGGGTCGTCCTCGAATCGCCCCTTGGGGACCGGAAGAGGCGCCCGGCGCGCCGGCCCCTTCGGCTTTCCGGCCCGAGTGGTCTTCTTCTTGGCCTTCGGGGCGCCGATGCGGGAGGCCTGGGCCTGGGCCCCGGCCTCGAGCCGTTCGACCCGCGTCAGGGCCGCGGCCGCCTCCCGGCGTGCCGAACGCAGCTCGCGGACGGCCGCATCGCGCTCCGCCTGGGCTTTGGCGACCGAGGTGCGCTCCCTTCGCTCGGCGCGCTCGCGGGCCCGCTCGGCCCGAGAGGCCACCACGGCCGCCGCCTTCGACTCCCGTCTGGCGGCGGTCTGCTCCCGGTCGAGGCGGGTCACCTCCTTGTACAGCTCCCCGGCCTTCGAGCGTTCCTCGGTCACCGTTCGGCGCGCCTCCTCCTTGGCCCGGCGGGCGTCCTCTTTGGCTCGAGCCGCCTCGGTCTTGGCGCGCCGGGCGCGCTCCTGCTCGCGCTCGAGCGCAGCCTCGAGCCGGACGACCTTCGCGTCCTCCCGGGAGGTGGTCGGCATCGAGCCGGCCCCCAGCGCCTCGGACCAGCCCTCGGGGCGCTCGACCGCCAACCGGAGAAGATCCGCGTCGGAGCGGGCCAGGGGAGTCCTTCCGTCGAGCCACTCGAGGAGCTGGCGCCGGAGCACCTCGTCTTCCAGCACCCCGACCAGCTCGGCGCGGTGGGGCCCGAGTCCCTTGGGCCGGATCCCCTTGAACCGCCGCAGCCGCGGCGGGATCTGCTGCATCGGAGCGCTCCTCAAGAAGGCGGCCACGGATCGGGCGAGGGCCTGCTCGACGTCGGGGGGCGGGCGTTCGGTCAAACCGGCCGCTCCTTGGGGCCCTCGGGCGCCGCGCGTCGCACCACGGGTTGAGCACCCCGCCGCGCCGCTCCCGGAAGCTCGGTCGCCGCGGGGGCAGGAAGGCTTCCGGTCACCTCGCAGCCGGCGGGGTCTCGGCCCCCGGTGAGGTCGGCGGGGTCTCGTACTCCGGTGAGCTCGGCGGGCTGTCGGCGCCCGGCGCGCCCGGCGATGGTTCGGTCACCACCTCGTTCGATGAGCCACACCAGCGGCACGTCACCTGTTCGACCTCGCGCTCGAGCACCTCCTCCTCCTCGACCGAGGCCTCGCCCCCCAGGGAGAAGTGGACGTAAGACCGCGAGCGCGTCCGCTCCACGACATCGAAACGGGTCTTGTTCCCGCACGCGTTGCACCGGTACAAGGGAGCCTTAGACCGCCGGCACGCCGCTGAACCGCCCGTCCCGGACCTCTCCGGCCGCCGGCCCTTCCGAAGCCGTGCAGATGAGGGCGAAGACCACGGTGTCGTCGGTGACTTCCCCGAAGCCCTGAGCAGCCTCGAAGACGCGCTGCGCCAGATCCGGCGCGCCGGACTCGGGAGGCTGATCGAGGAGCGAGCGCGCCACCCGGTCCCTCCCGTAGAGCTCGCCGTCGGAGCGCACCTCGAGGAGGCCGTCGGTGTAGCAGAGGAAGACGTCGCCCGGCATGAGATCGAAGTCGAGGGTCGTGTACCGCTGATTCTCGAACAGACCAAGGATGCCGCCCGGAGTCTCCAGGGCTTCCACGATCCCCTGCGACCGCCGGTGGATCAGCGGCGCCGGATGGCCCCCGCTTGCCATCGAGCAACTACACGAAGCACCGTCGATCACACCGTAGATCAGGGTGGTGAACCGCTCCTCGCCCATGGTCTGCACGAGTGCGCTGTTGAGGTCCTGCAGCACCAGGGCAGGGTCCGGCTCGCGCATGCAGAAAGCGCGTAGCATGTACTTGGCCATCGCAGTCTGAGCCGCCGCCTCGGCGCCCTTTCCCGATACGTCCCCGACCATGAAGCCGTGGCGCCCGTCCGGAAGCTCGAAGACATCGAAGAAATCTCCGCCGACTTCGGACTCGCCGCTCGCCGGCTTGTAAACCGTGCCGACGTCGAAGTTCTTGATCACGGGGAGGGTAGTGCGCAGAAGACCTGCCTGGAGGTGGCGCGCCACCCGGCGCTGCCGTTCGAACCGGCGCGCGTTGGTGATCGCCATGCCCGCCTGGGCTCCGAGGACGTTGAGCGCTTCGCCGTCCTCCCTGCGAAGTGTGCGGGAGCCCCGGAATACGACGACGACGGCGCCGAGAATGGGCGAGCGCCCTGTCAAGATCGGCGCGGCCAGCACCGACAGCTCGGGCCCGGTCATGCCCTCGGCGCCCGCCACCTCCCTGGACGAAAGCGTCTCTCCTTCGATCAACCTGCTCCACGGAGGAGAGGTCAGATCGAAACGCTCGAAACTCGGTGGAAGCCAGGGTGGAATCGGCGCCACCCTGCTGGGCGCCAACCTGGTGCCGCCGGGATCGGCGAAGTACAAGAGGGCGGCGTCGGCGTCGAGGAGCTTCGCTGCTCCCCCGGTGATGTCCTGGGCTACCCCTCGCAGCCGCAGCCTGCGACCGATGCGCAGGCCGAACTCACGCAGGCCGCGAAGGAGGTCGAGCTGCCGCGCATTGGTGAGCGCCATCGCACACTGATGCACGACCCCCCGGGCAAGGGCAAGGTCCTTGGGGTCGAACCGGCCCGGCTCCGTGAACCCGACCCCCAGCACTCCGAAGTCGACTCCCGCCCGCGCCAGAGGCAGGATGAGCAGCGACCCGACCCCGTGGAGGGGGCCGAGGGAGGCCAGAGCCGGCTCGTCCCCCTGAACGAGGACGGGCTCCCGGCCGCCCAGGGCGGAGCGCAACGGCGCCAGCAGATCATCCTGGCCTGACGGGTGCCGCAGCACCGCCTCGAGGGCGGCGTCGTAACCCGCCGTTGCGCTGATCCCGAGGCGCCCACCGGAGCGATCGAGTGATGCGGCAAAGCCCCGCTCGGCCCCGAAGAGCGGAGGGACCTGCGAGACCATCAGCTCGAGGGTCTCGTCCACCGAGCGGACCTCGGCCAGTGCGGCAGAGAGCCCAAGGAGCGCCTGGGCGACCTCGGATTCCCCCCGCAGCGACTCGAGGGCGCGCTCGAGTCCCTCCGTCGCGCCCCCATCGGGCGCGCCTCTGGCATCACGGGCCTGGCTCACCCGGCTACTCTAAGCCTCTTGATGAAGCGAACATATGTTCGATAGTATGCCCGCTCATGAGAGAGGGGAGGGTCACCCAGAGGAGCTTCGAGGAGCTCGGCACGCCGCTCTCGGAGGTCACCTTCTGCGTGGTCGATCTCGAGACCACCGGAGGGTCGCCGCAGACCTCCTCCATCTCCGAGATCGGCGCCCTCAAGGTGCGCTGTGGCCGGGTACTGGGGTCGTTTGCGACCCTGGTCCATCCCGACGAGCCCGTTCCCGCCTTCGTGAGGCTGTTGACAGGAATCAGCGACGAACTGGTGGCGGATGCTCCCGAGATCGAGGCGGTCCTACCAAGCTTCCTCGAATTTCTGCGAGATGCCGTGCTCGTGGCGCACAACGCACGCTTCGACGTGGGCTTTCTGAACGCGGCGCTTGTGCGCCTCAGCTACCCGCCGCTCCCGAATCCGGTCGTGGACACCGCGGCACTCGCTCGCAAGGTGCTCGCAGGCGAGGTGCGTGACCACAAGCTCGCCACCCTCGCGCGTCACTTTCGCTGCGCCCACCATCCGAACCATCGCGCCTTCCCGGACGTGCTCGCCACCGTCGATGTGTTGCACGGGATCATCGAGCGAGCCGCGGGGTTCGGGGTAACCACCTTCGAGGATCTCGTCGGACTGTCCTCGACCCGCATGGACGGCACCTTCCCCAAGATCCGTCTCGCCGACGGCCTCCCGGCGGGCCCGGGCGTGTACCGCTTTCTAGGGGCGGCGGGGCAGACGCTCTATGTCGGCAAGGCGACCGACGTTCGCAGCAGGGTGCGCTCCTACTTCTACGGTGATCCCAGGCGGAGGGTGGCATCTCTCCTGCGCGAGACACAGTCGATCACGGCCGAACCGCACGCGACGTTGTTGGAGGCGGAGGTTGCTGAGGCACGCGCCATAGCCCGCGAGCAGCCGCCCCACAACCGTGCGGGCAAGCGGGTGGGCGAGTGGTATCTGAAGCTCGCTTTTGACGGCAGGGCTGCCAAGGTCTCCAGTGCGCGGGTCGTCAAGGATGACGGCGCCGTCTACGCGGGCCCGCTGGCGTCCATCAAGGCGACCAGGATGTTGATCGACGCGTTGCGCGATGCGTTGGACATCCATCGCTGCGCCGAGCCTGCCCGCTGTCGTGGATGCGCTTTCTCCGATCTCGGGAGGTGCTCCGGACTGGAGGTGGAGCGCCACCGCCAGCAGGTCGGGGTGGCGGTGACGGCGCTGCAGGATGATCCGGGACCGGTGCTGGACGCCATCGCCGGTCGAATGGCGCGCCTCGCCCGCGAGGAACGTTACGAGGAGGCGGCGGAGACCCGGGATCGCGGTGCGGCGCTCGAGGGATTCCTGGCCCGTCATTTCGAAATTCTCGCCCTGCGGGCTGCGGGCGACCTTGTGATCGCGGTCGACGATCGGGTGTTCCTCATTCGGGAGGCGCAGCTTGCGATGGCGGCCGAAGCAGGTCCGGATGGCCGCCCTCCGGAGGGCTTCGCCCCATCGGCGCCACGGGCTTCGGCGGGCGCGCCCCTCACGGCCGAGCAGGACCGAGACGCTCGAGCGGTGACGTCGTGGCTCCGTCGCCACCTCGCCGAGGTCCGGCTGGTGGCGGTGGGGGGAACCTGGGCCATGCCGGTAGCGGCGCGGCCGGCGCGCCGCTTCGCGACGCGTGAGCGAAATCAGAGATGAATGTTCCATTGCACTCTGGAGCCCGCTTTCCGGGTTCGCCGATGCACGGGAGCTCGGGCGATGGGTCGGTCAGCCGGAGAAAGAGGTCGAACACTCGATCAGGCGCTCGAGTGCAAGTGACGCCCGGCCCGAATCGACCGAGTCGGCCGCCCCGGCCAGCCCCTCGACCATGTTCGGCGCTGCGCCCCCCGCAGCGAGCCCCGCCGCCGCGTTCAAGAGCACTATGTCTCTCTTCGGTCCCGGAGCGCCGTCGAGCACGTCACCGATTACCCGTGCGTTCTCGGCGGCGCTGCCTCCGGCCAAGATCCCCGGAGGGGCGGAGGCGAGACCTAGCTCGGCCGGGTCGAGGGTCCAGCGACGAATGTCCCCGCCGACCAGCTCGACCACCTCGGATGGGCCCGAAGTGGCCAGCTCGTCCAGCCCTCCATGGCCATGGAACGCGACCACGTGGCTCGATCCCAGATGCCCGAGGACCTCGACCATGACGTCGAGCTTGCGCGGGTCGGCAACTCCGATCGCCTGGTTCCTCGCGCCCGCGGGGTTGGTGAGGGGGCCGAGGAAGTTGAAGATCGTGCTGATGCCGAGCTCACGCCGGGGCTCTGCCGCATGGCGCATCGCCGGGTGGAACACCGGAGCAAAGCAGAAGCCGATGCCGGCCGTGTCGATGCAGCTCGCTACCCCCTCGGGTGGGAGATCGATGCGCACGCCCAGTGCCTCGAGCACGTCGGCCGAACCGCAGCGCGACGACGCCGCCCGGTTGCCGTGCTTGGCGACCCGGACTCCGGCGCCTGCGCAGACGATGGCCGCCGCGGTCGAGACGTTGAAGGTCCCGCTTCGATCTCCGCCCGTCCCGCAGGTGTCGAGCAGCTCGCCCGTCACGGGGACGGTCTGTGAGTAGGAGCGCATCGTGTGCACGAGGCCGGCGATCTCCGGCGCGCTCTCGCCCTTGGCGCGCAGGGCGACGACGAAGCCGGCTATCTGCACGGGGGTTGCCGCGCCCTCCATGATCTCGGTCATGGCCAGGGCGGTGTCCCGCTCGCCGAGGTCGCGCCCCTCCAGCAGGGTGGTCAGTGCGTGCGGCCACGAGAACGGCGCTTCGCTCACGGCGGACCGGGGAGGTCGCGCCGAGGTTCGATCATGTGTTGTTCGTGGCGCCGAGTTCTTCGGCCCAGGGTCCCGGTCATGTGGTCTCCCGCCCGAGAAACGGGTCTCGTGCGCACAACCACATCATGGTGTGGCCCTCGGCCCGAGTTCGGTTTCTCGGCGCGCCAGCCACACAGGCCGGCAGGGCCCACCCGGCGCCCCACTTCACGTGGCACCGGCCGGGGCCAGCAGGCGCGCGAAAGACAGGGCGTAGGCAAGCGCGCAGCGCTCGAGCTCGGCCAGGTCTATCGATTCGTGCGCGGTGTGCGCCACGCCTATATCGCCCGGGCCGCAGACAACGACGTCGGCGCCGGACTCGAACAAGAAGCGGGCATCCGATGCGCCGCGGAACCCGATCAGCTCGGCCGGCGCACCGGTGACATCGGCCACCGAGGCTGCCACGCCCGTAACCACCGGAGAGTCCTCCGGCACCTCGAAGGAATCGGCGAAGAACAACACCTCGACGTTGGCTTCGAGATCGGGGAACCGCTCCTTGGCCAGCTCGACTGCGGCCCGCACGCTCTGGAGCACGTCCTCCTTGGTCTCCGGCGGGATGGAACGGCGGTCGACCTCGATGACGCAGGACGCGGGGACGATGTTGACCTTGGCGCCGCCCGAGATCGTCCCGACGCTGATGCTCGGCCCCCCGAGCACCTCATGGGAGATTTCGGGAAGGGTCTCCTCGAGACGGCCGACGATCTCGGACATATGCCGGATGGCGCTGACGCCGCGCTCCGGCGCAGAGCCGTGACCCGCAGTTCCCGTTGTCGAGACGCGCAGCCAGCAGGCGCCGCGCTGGGCCCGCACGACCCGGAGCGAGGTTGGCTCTCCGACGATGGCCAGGTCGGGAGCGATGATTCCCTCGGACACCAGATACCCGGCGCCCTTGAACCCCATTGTCTCCTCGTCCGAGACGAGCGCAAGCTCGAGCGTCCCCTGGAGCGGCGCGCCGGCCGCCCTCAGGATCTCGACGGCCTCCAGTGCGGCCGCCACCGGGCCCTTGGCGTCGGCCGTGCCGCGCCCGTGCATCCTCCCGTCGGCGATGGCGCCGTCGAAGGGGTCGCTCGCCCACAACGCATGATCGCCCGCCGGGACGACGTCGATGTGCGAGCAGTAGCAGACCGTTGGCCCCTCGCCCCCGCCGAGGCGAGCGACCACGTTCGGCCGCTCCGGGGCGGCCTCGTGGAGGCTCACGTCGAGCCCGACGGCCTCGCACAGCTCCGCCGTCAGCGAGGCCGCGGCGGCTTCCTCCCCGGGGGGATTCTCCGAGGCGGTCCGAACCAGGGTCTGCAGCCGCCCAATCAGCCGGTCACGGTCGACCAGGTCTGCGAAATGCTCTGTGTTATCGGTCATGCTGCGGCAGACTGAGACGCGTGGAATTGACCGGCTATCAGCTCTTCCTGCTGCTCATGTTGGCCGTGTGGCCGTTGGGCATCACCGGCCTGCTCGTGCTCATGAGCCGGCTCGAGAAGTATGTGGCGCACCGGACCGCCGAAACTCCGGAGGAGGCCGGCGTCGAACCGACCTCGGGCGCCTCCTCCGATCCGGAGGTCAAGATCATCTTCGGCGACACTGTTGTCGGCGAGCGGGAATAGGGGCACCGCGAGATCGTAGCCCGGCGCGTCAAACCCGGGCGATGCAGTCGACTTCGACCTGTGCCCCCTTGGGGAGAGCAGCCACTCCGATTGCGGCGCGCGCCGGAGGTTCCTCATCGAAGAACTCCGCGTAGACCTCGTTGAATACCGCATACTGATCGAAGTCGGTCAGGTACACGTTGACTTTGAGCACGTCGGCCCAGGTCGCCCCGGCAGCGTCGAGCACCGCGGTGAGGTTCTGCATGCAGACGCGCGTCTCGTCTGCGACCGAGCCGCTCTGAAGCTCGCCCGAAACCGGGTCGAGCGCAATCTGTCCCGAGCAGAAGATCAAGCCGTTCGAGCTGATGGCCTGCGAGTATGGGCCGATTGCCTTTGGGGCTCTCACCGTGCTAACTCCCTGTTTCGCCATATCGACTCCCGTCGTCTGTCCATCCGCCTGGGTGCCAATGTGGCATATCCATGACGGCTGCCCGCGCAGGGGGCCCTCCGCCGTGCTCGGCGATCGCCCTGCGTGCTTTGGGAACCTCGAGCCAAACGACGGGCGCGCCGAGGACTTGTTCCATCACCTCATCGGTGAGCAGGGCTTGCGACCTCGTAACGTTCCCGGGACGCCGCTCGGAGAAGATGCTGAGTGAAACCGTCCACCAACCGCAGCGTGGCCTGGTCTCTCTGCCCGGGGACAGGGCGGGCCCTCCCCGACACCGGAGAGGGCCCGCAAGGAGTGAGAGCCGGCCTGTAAGCCGGATTCTGTACCGCCGGTTCCCCGGCGGCGGTGACCATCCATCTCGGACGGACGTCTCCGTCCGCCTCGTGCGGCCTACCCGGAGGCTGCTTCGGCCTCTCGGCCTCGGCGGGCGGGCAACCCATGCCTCCTGCTTGGCCTTGCTCCGGACGGGGTTTACCCGGCCGCGCCGGTCGCCCGGCGCGCCGGTGAGCTCTTACCTCACCCTTTCACCCTTACCCGACGCCGAAGCCCCGGGCGGTCTGCTCTCTGTTGCACTTGCCGCGGGTCGCCCCGCCTGGAGTTTCTCCAGCGTCCTGCCCTGTGGAGTCCGGACTTTCCTCGACCCGGCGTCTCCGCCGCGCCGCGGCCACCCGGCCGACTCTCGCCTCCATGCTAACTCCGGGGCGAAGCGGTTGCCCTCGACCATTTCGGCCCGGAGAATGATCGCCCACCATTAGGGAGGTACCGCGTACTGGCATCATGATGCTTATGGGTTAAACTTCTTGATGTGGCAAAGCGAACAACCCTGACGCTCGAAGACGACGTTATGAGCCTTGTCAGGGGCGAGGCTCGGCGCACCGGTCAGTCGGTCAAAAGCGTGGTCAATGACGCTCTCAGGGTCGGCCTGAATCATGGCTCGAGCCAGACGCCCAGAACCTTCACCGTGGCTGCAAAAGATCTGGGACTTCGGCCCGGCATCGATCTCGATGACATCGCGGGCCTGATCGAGAACCTGGAAGGTCCCCAGCATCGGTGATCCTCATCGATGCGAACCTCCTTCTGTACGCCTATAACGTCTCCAGTGTCCAGCACAATGCGGCGAAGGGGTGGCTCGAAGAGACCCTGAGCGACACAGAAGCCGTTCGATTCGCGCTGGTGTCCCTGTTGGCCTTTGTGCGCATCGCCACCAATCCCACCGTGTTCGCACGCCCATTGCCAACGCCGGAGGCGATGGGCATCGTTCGACTCTGGCTCGAGCTACCTCAGACGGGCTTGGCCCATCCGACAGAGCGGCATTGGGCGCTGCTCGACCAGCTCGTCCGCTCCGGCCAGGCTCGTGGTGCAATGGTCATGGACGCCCATCTCGCAACGCTCGCGCTGGAGTACGGGGCGACTCTTCACACCACCGATCGCGACTTCGCCCGATTCCCCGAGCTACGGTTCATCGACCCTCTCAGCGACTGAGTCACAGGGGCGTTTCTCCCGGCGCGCCCGGCGCCTGTGGTGAAGCTCATTCGGCGCGCTGCCCGGTCCAGGGCCGCCAGCAGGGGGCGTCCAAGCACACTCACCAGAACCGCATTGCCCACCGCTCCGTAGGCGTCCCACCAGGCCGAGGTCGCAAGGTAGAAGGCGCCGTAACGGGCCAGATTGGCCGGCGCGCCGAGCTCCGGCGCCCACCCCAGCGCAGACGATCCCGCCCGGTAGGGCCAGAACCACAGATTGATCACCGCGCCGAAGGCGAACGCCACGGCCGCTCCGTAGGCGGCGAGAACCCAGATCCGGCCCCTGCGGCTGCGCGTGTGCGGCAGCAGCCCGGCCCCCATGCCCACCCACCCGATCGCCACCATCTGAAAGGGGAGCCACGGGCCCAGCCCGCCGATGAACAACCCCGAGGCGAACGTGCCGACGGCGCCCTGGACGAAGCCGAACCCCGGCCCGAAAGCGCTCCCGGCCACCAGCACGATGACGAACATCGGGGAGAAGCCGGCGACGAATCCCGGGAGCCGGAGCGCCACCATCGCCGCCCCCAGCACACCGACCAGTGCCACCGCCTTGGGACCCATCCCGCCGCGCCCCAGCTCGACAAACAACAGCAGGCCGAGAATGCCGAGAAGCGCCGCGATGATCCACGGCCCGTCCTGCTCGTGGCCGATCCCGGTGGAGCCCGCCGCCACCGGGAGCACGAACGGCCACAGGAACGCGAGCAGCCCGAGGAGGTTCGCCCCCACCAGGGCCAGATTGCGCAGAGGAGAGGATCTCAAGGGCGCTGGACCGCCGATGCAACCTGACCGGGGGTCATCCACGGCGCGCCGAAGACCCGGGCCATCTGGGGTGAGAACACCGGCGAGTCGGCCATGACCTCGGCCGGATCGCCGTCCGCCAGCAGCTCCCCGCCGGCGAGCATCAGCACCCGGGTGGCCACCTCGGCGACGAGCTCGACGTCGTGGGAGGCGAACATCACCCCGTGGCTCACCGCAAGGGACCGCAGGAAGGCGGTGAGGCGCGTCTTCGATTCCACATCGAGGCCCCGGGTCGGTTCGTCGAGCAGGAGGACCGGCGCGCCGGAGGCGACCACGGCCGCGGCGGCCACCAACAAGCGCTCGCCTGCGGAGAGGTCGCGTGGGTGCACCTCGAGGAGGTCGCCCAGGCCGAGGGGCTCGGCCAGGGCCCCTGCACCTCCCCGAAGACCCTTGGCCGAGAGGGTGGCCTCGATCTCCTCCCTCACGGTCTCGCAGAACAGCATCATGTCGGGGTCCTGGGGACAGAGCGCAACATCGAGCCCCGGGGCCGGGCGGGCCCCGCCGGCCGTCTCGACGGTGCCTCTCGCGGGCGGGTGGAGTCCCGACAGGCACCGCAGGAGCGTCGTCTTGCCCGAGCCGTTGCGCCCGACCAGGGCCACGATCTCGCCCCGGCCGAGTCCCACGTCCAGCCCGGTGAGCACGTTCCGGTCGCCGTAGGCCGCCACCAAGCCCCGGGCGCGTACGAGCGGCCCCTGGTCATAGCTGCGGTCCGGAGACGCCGGAAGGCCCCGGCGTCGTGAGCGGTGGGGTGCAAATGGGGTCAGATGCCCCTCCACCTGGACCGACGGGCCCTTCTTGGATCCGTCCGAGGCCAGGCGGTCCAAGCCCCCTGCAACCGGAGCAGCCAGGGTTGTTCCGACGGCCATGCGGCGCGCCTCCCGGACGGTCAGGGGCGCCGGGCGCCATCCCAGCATGCGCCCGAGCCGTGTCACCGGGGGGCCGGTGCCGACCCGCCCGAGCGTCTCGGCCGGCGCGCCGAGGACCACCTCCCCTCCCGGCGAGCATCCCAGGGCGAGGTCGACGAAGCCGGCGACGCGCTCGAGCCGGTGCTCGGCCATCACCACGGTGAGCCCGAGGTCGTGCACCAGCCGCTGGAGCGCCGCCAGCACGTCCTCGGCCCCCTGTGGATCGAGCTGGCTGGTCGGCTCGTCCAGGAGCAGCAGGCGCGGCGCAACGGTCAGGGCGGCGGCGATGGCCACCCGCTGGCGCTCGCCCCCCGACAGGGCCCGCACGCTGCGGTCCCGCAGGCTCTCGATGGCGAGAAGATCCATGACCTCCTCGGCGCGCCGTCGCATGGTCGCCGCCGGTACCCCGAGATTCTCCATCCCGTAGGCAAGCTCGTCCTCGACCCGGTCGACCACGAAGGCGGCGCCCGGGTCCTGCGGCACGAAGCCCACGATGTCGGCGAGCTTGCGGGGAGGGAGATCGAGTGTTCGCCGTCCGGCCACGGTGACGCTCCCGGTGAAGCAGCCGCCGCTGAAGTGCGGGACGAGCCCGTTCATCGCCCGGATGAGGGTCGACTTACCTGCGCCCGTTGGACCGGTCACGAGCACGAAGGAGCCCTCTTCGAGGCCGAAGCTCACCTCGGACAGGGCCGGGCCCGGCGCGCCGGGATAGGTAAAGGACACACCGTCGAACACGACCGCGCGGCTCACCGGGAAACCGAGAGCGCCGCGCAGGGCCGGGCCCGGCGCCACGGGAAGAACGGCGCTCCGTCGAACACGACCGCGCTGCTCACCGGGGAACCGGGGAACCGAGAGCGCCGGGCAGGGCGAAAGAGAGCGCCGCCAGGACGAGCCACGGCGACGCCTCCGGCCACACGAACGGAAGGGCCGATGGGGTGAGGCCGCCCCCCAGCGCCCCGGCGAACATCAGGAAGACGGCGGCGGCAACGGCGGCGGTTGCGGCCGTCGCCCATGCCGCGGGGCTCCAGCGCTCGGTCCGGTAGCTCGAGCGCCGGCCCCGGCCGTGCCCCCGGGCGTCCATGCTCTCGGCCAGCGTCACGGCCTCCTCCATTCCCGTGGCCAGCACCGGGACGGCCAGCGCCGGCAGCGCACGCCAGCGCTTGGGCTCGATCCCGCGCATCCGCTGGGCCTCCCTGACCCGGGCCGCCGCCGCGATCGTGCGGGGGGCGATCGAGAGAGCGAGGGCGGCCGCCAACGCCGGTTCGTGGAAGCGCCGGGGCGCGAGCCTGAGGATCCGCCACGGGTCCGTGACCGAGCTGAAGGTCCCGAATACCGCCAGCATCACCGCCACCCGCAGGCCCTCGAGCACCGCGGCGAGCACGCTCCCCCGGTTCACCGGCCCGAGCAGGACGAGGGCGGTACGGGTGAGGACCGTGAGCGCCCCGAAGAGGACGAACACCCTGAAGGAGCGTGAGCCCGGCCCCTCGATCCGGCGCGCCGAATGCACGAACCAGGTTGCTGCAAACAGAGGCACGAGATAAAAGGGGTTGGTCGTCGACATCGCCACCAGGCCACCGCAGGTGGCCCACACCAGCCACGCACCCTGATGCACGGCCTCAGCGCCCCCGCCGGATCGCCGCTCGGGCGGCCCGCTCGCTCACCGCTCGGTCTTTCCGCTCGCTCACCGCTCGGTCTTTCCGCTCGCTCACCGCTCGGTCTTTCCGCTCGCTCACCGCTCGGTCTTTCCGCTCGCTCACCGCTCGGTCTTTCCGCTCGCTCACCGCTCGGCGTCCCGGCGCCGGCGCCGGACCAGGCCCGAGGCCGCTCCCGCGAGGACGAGGGCTGCGGCGATCCCCGCCACTCCCGCAGGGGGCGGGCCCCCTCCCTCCTC
>JACDDL010000237.1 GCA_013817045.1 Actinomycetota bacterium
ACCGGCTGGCCCGGGAGAGCCAGCATCCCCATGACCCATCCACGGAAGGGCGACCGAACGGGCTCGCGTTTGCCGCCTTTGACGATCTCGGCGAGTGCCTGGCCGGGCTCGACCCACTCACCCTCGCTCGAAAAGTCCTCGGGAGACAACGGCGCGAAACGTCCTGCGCACGGTGCCACGACGACCCTCTCCAGCATGGTTGTGGTTTCGGGTACGGCGAACACGGTTTCGTGTGCGGCGATGGCGGAATCAAGCATTTACAGCAACCTCCGAGCTCTCTAGCTGTTTGAACGTACGAGCGGCCATTCCGGCCGCAACCTGCCCCGGTCCGAAGTCCTCGAACTCGCGCACTCCCTCTGCCCACATCCACTCGAGCGACTCCCGGAAGCGCACCCGGGAGGTCAGTTGGCGCCCGAGCAGATCCCGGATCGCCTCGACGTCGGCATAGGGACGGGCCGTCAGGTTCGAAACCACCGGCATGGCCGGTGGCTGGATATGGGCGTCCGCCAGCGCGGCCCTCAGGGGCGCCTCGGCCGAGGCCATGACCTCGGTATGGAAGGCCCCGGCGGTCTCGAGCAATATCGAGCGCCCCCGGGCGGCGCGAACCAGGGTTGCCGCCTCGGTCAGGGCGGCTTCACCGCCGGCGATCACCACCTGGCCGGGGGCGTTGTCATTGGCCACCGACACCCCCGCCCGGTCGGCGATGTCGGACACCCTCTCGAGGCCGAGCCCGAGCACGGCGGCCATGCCGGTGCCGGCCGATTTGCTCGCCGCCTCCATGGCGTCTGCCCTCACCTTGACGATCCGCAACGCGTCCTCGAGGGTCAAAGCTCCCCCTGCCACAAGCGCCGTGTATTCGCCCACACTGTGACCGGCCAGGAAAGCGCAGTCGTGGCCCGCGGGGCGTTCATCCCAGGAGATGAGCCCGGCGATGAAGATTGCGGGCTGTGCCAGGGCAGTCGGGAGCAGGGCGCCTTTGCGCCGCCCGGCGATCTCGACCCGGCGTCTCAGGTCATAGCCGAGGATCTCCCTCGCCCCCCGGATCAGACTGTGGCCGGCGGGGAGGCCCTCCAGAACGGTGCGCGCAGGGATTCCCTGCCCGGGCCACAACCCCGCCTTCATGCGACGCTCCCGCGCCGATGCAGCTTCCTGAACCCGTACCACGCGCCGGCTGCGCCCACACCGGCGGCCGCGGCGGCGACCGAGCCGGCCACGAGGAGCCCGCTGTGCGCTCGCTCGTCACGCGCTTCGGGGAGCAAAGGGGTTTCCCACATCTCGCGGAGCGCCACGAGCAGCTCGTCGAAGAACGCCGGCCGGGGGACCGGCCGGGCCAAGGCCTCTTGCACCATCGTCTCGTATACCTCCATCTATCCCACGTCTCCTTCCATGCTGTGCCGAAGCTTGAGGCGGGCTCTGTGCAACAGGATGCGCACCGCTCCCCGGCTCCTTCCCGTGATGCCGGAGATCTCCTCGACGTCGAGATCCTGCAGATATCTCAGGGCGACGACCTCTCTCTGCGCGGGGGGCAGCTCGGCCACCTTGCGCCAGACCATTCCCCTGTCCTCCTGTGTGATCGCCTGAGCGACAGGCGAAGGGGTGGGGTCGACGCTCTCGGGCAGCTCCTCGAGGGCGACGACCGAGCGCGCATTCCCGCTGCGCCAGGAGTAGATCTCGTTATGGGCAATTCGAAAGATCCACGATTTGTAGGTGCCGTCGGCCCGGAATGTCCCTGCAGATGAGATCGCCTTGAAGAAGACATGGGCGGTGATGTCCTCTGCGGTGCTGTCATCCGGAGTCTGCGAACGGACGAAGCGGTAGACGGGACAGAGATAGCGCCCGTACAATTCCGCGAACGCGTCGAAGTCCTCCGTGACGAGGGCGGCCAATACCTCGTCGGTTGCGTCGGCAAGTAGGTCAACTGTAATTACGCTCACCTCCATTGCCGACGCGAACCTCCCCTTTTGCATAGAACGAGCCCCCTGAAAGCAGCCGTTCCCTGTACAGACTCAAGGAGCAGGTGTCGCGTTACGCCGGTGCGGCAAGTTTCTGGACTTTGTGTGAACCGATTAACTTACTTACCGGTAAGTATATTGAATCCTGAGGGCCGTGGGGCGCCCTCGTGTCAGCATGTACCCATGGCGTCGCCCACCGAAGCCCCAGAGCGCACCGAAGAGACCCGCATCGGTGACCGGCTGGACAAAGCGTGGCTCGTGATCGTGTGGAACGATCCGGTCAATCTCATGTCCTATGTGACCTGGGTGTTCAAAAAGCTCTTCGGCTACTCGGAGGCCAAGGCCACCAAGCTGATGCTCGATGTGCACCATCGAGGCCGTGCCGTGGTGTCGAGCGGCGCCCGCGAGAAGGCCGAGATGGACTGTTACCGGCTCCACGCCTACGGTTTGTGGGCCACGATCTCCAAGAGCGATTAGTGCACCTTTGCGTAAGTCTCGTCGCCCCAGAACGACCCTGCATCGACGATGGCGTTACTCCCGCGCAGGAGCGCTAGCAGGGGTGGTTCGGTTCAAGCGGGCTCGGGACAACGGGGTTCGGGTACGGCTCGGCGAAGACGAGGCCGGGTTGCTGCGCAGACTCGTGGCCGAGATGCGGACGATGCTGGAGGCGCACATGGCCGGGGATCCGGTCATGCAACGCCTGTTTCCGGACGCACATGTCTCCTCGGCGGAGGCAGCAGACTTCAGGGCGCTCACCGAGGATGACCTCAGCGCGGCGAAACGCTCGGCTCTGGAGGCGGTGGCCCAGAGTCTCGGCACCGAGGGCCGGCTCGAGATCACCCTGCAGGAACCCGACGTGGACGCATGGCTGTCGGTGCTGACGGACCTGCGGCTGGCCATCGGTGCCCGGCTGGAGGTCACCGAAGAGCTGATGTCTGCAGACGTGGACCCCGAAGACGAACGCGCGCCGGCGCTCGTGACCCTCCACTGGCTCGGGTGGCTCCAGGAGATGCTTCTCAAAGCGGCCGGCTGAGCCGGTTTCTCCCGGAAGGGGCCAGATCCCTCAGGCGATGTGGCCGAGGCGCTCCCTCAGGAACTCGACGTCTTTTGCAATGGATGGCCACGGGGTCTCGCAGATGACCGCCGGCGCGCCGGAATCGGCCACCATCGCGGCGATCTGGTCGGGGTCCATGGTCCCGTCGGAGAAGTTGGCATGGCGGTCGGCCCCCGTGCCGGGCGCATCCCTCGAGCTGTTCGCATGCATGAGATCGATCCTTCCGGTTGCGCGGCGCGCCCGCTGGACGGCGTCGCCCAGGTCCTCCCCGGCGGCATGGGCATGGCAGGTGTCGAAGCAGAATCCGACGTCGAAGTCCTCGAGATGGCCCCACAGCTCCGCGAGGACGTCGAGGTTGCGCCCCATTGCGTTGGTTCCACCGGCGGTGTTCTCGATGAAGATCGGGACAGGGCTCTCGAGCTCCTCGAACACCTTCCTCCATCTCCGGAAGCCGCGATCGATCCCGTCTTCGGCGTGTCCGGCGTGAACGATGACGGCAGCCGCGCCGATGGCCTCGGCGCTCTCGAGCGCGCCGGCGAGGATCTTGCGCGAGGGAATGCGGACACGGTTATTGGGCGACGCGACGTTGATGAGATAGGGGGCGTGGACGTAGATTTCCACATCCGAGGCACGCAGCTTCTCGGCGTCCTCTCTCGGAGGTGGCTTCTTCCACGACTGGGGATCGCCCACGAACATCTGGATGCACCCGGTCTTCAGGATCGAGGCCGCCTCGAGAGGATCCTCCGACGGCACGTGGGCTCCGACGATCATGGGCTCGGTGGAAGACATTGCCCGAAGTCTAGAGGGGGAGGCTAACCTTCGGCCATGCCTCCACACCTTGGAATAGCGGCAGGGAGCCCTCCGGCCGCGGACGCCGCCGCGGACGTCAGCTCGGCCGGCGGCAACGCAGTCGATGCATGCCTTGCCGCCGCGGTCATGGCGTGGGTGTCCGAGCCGTTCTTCGCATCCATGGGCGGCACCGGCTTCATAGCGGTGCGCACTCCCACGGGTGACACCGAGATCATCGACGGAAACGCAGCGATGCCCCTGGATCCCCCCCGGGAGCGGGGGCAGGGGATCAGGCGGATCTATGTGCCGGACTATGCGGACGGCATCCACATGGGTGTCGGCGCCGGGTCGGTGGGCGTACCGGGGGTGCTCGCCGCGGTGCACGAAGCCTGGACGCGCCACGGGCGCATCGAATGGGCGGCGCTGTTCGAGAGGGCCATCGATGCGGCGCGCGCGGGGCTTCCCTTTCCGAAGACGTCGGCCTACTAC
>JACDDL010000238.1 GCA_013817045.1 Actinomycetota bacterium
CGCGGGCAAGATCCTCGGTCCATACGGACACAAGCAGACCGTATGGCGAGGAGTTGACTAGCTGGAGGGCCTCCGACTCCGACCGAATGGAAGTGACCGGTACCACCGGGCCGAAAGTCTCCTCGCGCGCCACTTCCATGCCGTGCGCCACCTGGTCGAGGACGGTGGGCTCATAGTACAGAGGCGTGGGGAAGCCGGAGGCGCGTCCGCCTCCGATGATCAACTCTGCACCTTCCTCTAGTGCCTGGGCGACGTGGCGGTCCATTTTTTGGGCAGTTGCCTCGTTGTTCAGCGGGCCGAGGGTGGTGGCCCTGTCGGTGGGGTCGCCCAGGCGAACAGTCTGCTTGATCGTCGCGATCAGGTTGTCCATGAAGGCCCCGTGAACGGCCTCATGGACCAGCCAGCGCTCTCCGGCGGTACAGCTCTGGCCCGCGCACAGGAAGGCGGACTCCAGGCTCGCCTTTGCCGCAGCTTCGATGTCGGCGTTGTCGAGAACCACGACCGGACCATTGCCCCCCATCTCCAGGAGCAGAGCCTTGCCGGCGGCACGCTCGGAGACCTTTTGTCCGGTCGCGATGGAACCGATGAACGCGACGGTTTGTGTGCCCCCGTTGCCTGCGATCTCGTCTCCCACCACCGGCCCGGGGCCCGTGATCATGTTGAAGATGCCGGCCGGCAGACCGGCATCGACGATGCATCCGGCCAGCTCAACCGAGCACAGGGATGTTGCCGGGGCGGGGGCCCACACCACAGCGTTGCCCGACGCGAGTGCGGGGGCGATGAGCTCGGCCGGCATGGTGTAGGGCCAGTTCCACGGCGTGATGACGCCGACGACGCCCCGCGGGACGCGATAGACAAGGATTCGCTTGCCCGCATCGGTTGAAGGCGGCATCGAGCCCTCGATGCGCTTCGCGTCCTCTCCCGCCATGCGAAAGTATTCGGCGAGCTCGTCGACCTCGCCGTAGGCCTCTGCGTACAAGGGCTTCCCCTGGTCGAGCGTGAGTGTCTGAGCAAGCTGGTCTCTGCGCTCGGTGATCAGCTCGACGATGCGTTCCATTGCGGCGGCGCGTTCAAAGGGTGAGCGCGCCGCCCAGTCCGGCCATGCCTCGTTTGCCGCCGCGATGGCTTTCTGGACGTCGGACCGGCTACCTTCGGGGACCGTCCCGATGATCTCGCCCGTGCCCGGACTCACGGCCTCCATACGGGTGTCTGTCCCATCCGTCCACGACCCTGCAATGAACATGCCGTGATCGCGCGCCCTTGTAGTCACCCGACGGCGCCCTCCCGCAAGACGCCGGCCCTCCCGGCGAGGCGCACGCATGGGAAGCATTGTCCGGTCAGAACGGCCATGAGCCCGCACATCCGCGTTTCATCGCCCCCTGTCCAGTCCTCGCTAGGTGTGGATCAGCCCATCTCATTTGCGCTCGGCTCAGTTTATGCGATGGACGAGCCGCCGGCCGTGGTCGGGACGGAGAGCGAATCCGCCACCCTCGGCGGGGACGCCTCACCGTGGGACTCACACCCAGCGATCGGCCGAAGTTGTTTCCCAGTACTCCTCCGAAGCATCGACGACCCAGTCGACGAGGTAGTCGGCGTACGAAGGGCGGATGTAGATGCGTGTGTCTCCGGCCCGCTCCTGCAGGACGACCGGCGCTCCGGCGAGCAGCGTCTGCGCGCACTTTCCCGAGGTCCACACAGTGGGTCGAAGATCGATAGAGCACCCCTTGGACAACAGCTCGAGGCGCGCCGAGCCGCGGATCTCAACCGTTGCACGGTTGGATGAGAGGTCCACGGTGGAATGGTGGACCCCGGCGAGTCGCTGCTCGAGCTCTGCGATGATGTTCGGGGCGGTCTCCGGACGGCCGATCAAGAGCCATTCGTCCGGACCAATCCAAAGGGTCTCCCTCTCCCGACCGTCATGGGCCTGAGTGTGCGTGTTGGGCTCCACCGGCAGATTGAGCCTTAGGCGCTCAGCGAGCGTGGGATCGAGGCGCAGGCAGACCTGTGCGAGAAAGGCTATATCCCCTATCTCGATCGCGCCGCGGGCCCTTTGTGTCACACGTTCGAGGTCGGGGACGCGGTGAGCGAGAGGGCTACAGGCACCGACCTCAACCATCCCGGCGAGCCCCCTCTGGATCGTAGAACACGGGCTCCGTAACGGTCACGGGGAACGTGCGGCCGGGCACAGAGGCGAACAGCGTGCGGCCGTACAGCTCCCGGCCCCGCGCTACGAGCGCAAGGGCAAAGCTTCGATGAAGAATCGCGCTGCGGTAACTCGACGTTATGTGTCCGATCATGGGGATCGAGAGCGCGTCGGTGTCTTCTGAGATGATCTGCGCGCCCTCGGGCACTACCTCGTCGCGATCGTGGGGCAACAGGCCGACGAGTTGCTTGCGTTCGGACCGCCGAATGTCCGGCCGGCGCAGCGAGCGCCTGCCGATGAAGTCTCGCTTCTTATCGGAGACGATCCACGACATTCCCAAGTCGTGAGGAGTCACGGTCCCATCTGTGTCCTGCCCGACGATCACGTACCCCTTCTCCGCGCGCAGGACGTGCATCGTCTCGGTGCCGTATGGAGTGATGTCGAACGGCCTTCCGGCCTCCACTACCGCCTTCCACAAGGAAAGCCCGTGCCGGCCGGCCACGTTCAGTTCGTAGGCGAGCTCGCCCGAAAAGCTCACGCGGGCGATCCGCGAGGGCACCCCCGCGACGGTGCCGGCGCGTACAGTCATCCAGGGGAAGGCCTCAACCGTTAGGTCGACGTCTGTCCCTAGTGAGCGGACTACGTCACGGGCATTGGGCCCGGCAACGGCCACGGTAGTCCACTGCTCTGTGACCGAGGTGCAATAGACTCGCAGATGCGTCCACTCGGTTTGGAGCCACTCCTCGAAGTGGTCGAGGACCTTCGCAGCCCCGCCCGTCGTCGTCGTCAGCATGAATCGGTCCTCGCCCAGTCTCATTACGACTCCGTCGTCCATCACCATTCCGTCGAGCCCAAGCATGAGTCCGTAGCGGATGGAACCCACCCGCAGAGAGCTCATTATGTTCGTGTACATGAGATCCAGGAACGCGGGGGCATCGGGGCCCACCACCTCGATCTTGCCGAGCGTCGTTGCGTCCATAACGCCTGCTCCGTTGCGCACCGCGAGGCACTCGCGCTTCACTGCTGCCTGGAGATCCTCACGCGCGTGGGGGTAGTACCACGGGCGCTTCCACTGTCCGACGTTCTCGAACACTGCCCCGTGATCACGGTGCCACTGGTGAATCGGGGTCACGCGCGCAGGATCGAACAGAGAACCTGTTGCGACTCCTGCAAGCGCAGAAAAGCTCACCGGTGAATAGGGCGGTCTCGAGTTGGTCGGACCCTGGGCTCCAGGGTCCCACCCGAGCAGCTGGTTGACTACCTCCGCGGTTGCTACGGAAGACGTCCGGCCCTGGTCGACGGCGGTGCCGATGTAGGTATAGCGCTTGACGTGCTCGGCAGAGCGGAATCCGACACCGAGCGCTTCGATGAGGTCGGCAACCGTTGCATCCCGTTGCATGTCCACGTAATGACGCGAGAGGTCCTCGTCGGGCACGAACCAGTACGGTGCCGACGACGGAATTTCGCCCGCCGCCGCACCTTGCACCTCGAGCCATCGCGGGCCACCGCCGGCCGGCGCGAATGATGCGCTTGTTTCGTCGTACCGAAGCCCACCCCCGATGGCGCGGTAAAGCTGAAGCACGGGGTTCCACCCGCCCGACACGGCCAGGAGGTCGGCATCGAGGGTGTGTCGCCGAACGCCGTCTGTGACGTGGACGGCCGAGACGGAGGGATCGCCCTCGGTGCCGGCGATCGTCGAGCCGGAGAGGAGGTTGAACCCGTCGGAGCGGGCGCCGCGCTGGGCCGGTGAGTCGCTGCGAACGTCCACGATTGCCTCTACCGTGGCTCCGGCATCCCGCAGGGCACGTGCCGCCGCATAAGCGGAGTCGGTCGCGGTAAAGACAACGGCGCGCTGGCCGCAAAGGACCGCGAACCGCTGGAGGTACTCCACGACCGAAGAGGCGAGCATCACTCCGGGGCGGTCGTTGTCGCGGAACGGGATCGGTCGTTCGTGCAGGCCGGTCGTAAGCACGACTCGCCGGGCCCGCACGTGCCACAGGCGCTCAACGGGAAGGCTTCGTTCGTGCACCACGACGTAGCCGTCGTCGTAGAGCCCGAGGGCCGTGGCGCGGCGGAGAACGACGGCTTCCGGTGACTCCTCCAGGCGCGCAACGCTGTTGGCGATCCTCTCTGTCGC
>JACDDL010000061.1 GCA_013817045.1 Actinomycetota bacterium
CCAGGCGCACCTCGCGCTGGTTGTCACCGATCACCAGGGAGGGGAGCGGCCGGTCGGCGCAGAACATCACCGTTTGGTCGAGCGTCGCGCTCCAGGTCGCCCCGGACGCGCTGTGTTCCGCGCCCCGGGCGACGGGGAAGGTGGAGTCCGACTGGTAGACCTTCACGATGTGGCCGGCGGGGTCGAGGTACTCATGGACGACCATGGACATGTCTTCGACTCGGCCTCTCCTTACCTCGACGAGCTCAAGATCTCCGAGGACCGAGGGCAGCACCGCCCGCGTTTGTTGGTGGAGTTGTTCGGCACCGTTGTAGTCGGAGAGGAGCACCTCGACCTCCTGTGGCTGCGATGGCTGCAGGACCACGAAGAAGGCGACCACGAGCGCCAGTGTCACGGAGGCGGCGAGCGCCCCCAATCTGGCTCCTAAGGCCAGCCTTCGCCTCGAGGGCGGAGCGGCGGCCACGGTCGACCGGACCATCTCGCGCAGGCGCTGGGGCGCGAGTTCCCGGGACGACTCCGCCAGCGCTCGGCCCCGTCGCCCCACCTCGACCTCGTGCCAGCAGCTCTCGCATCCGAGGAGGTGCTTTTCGAAACCTCTTCGGTGGCGGCCGGACATCATCCCACCGAGGTAGAGCGCGGCATTGCGCTGAGGATCATGCCTCGTCATCGATCATCACCTTCTTCTCCAGCAGAGAGGCCAGCCTCTTTCTTCCCCGGTGCACTCGGCTTAGCACGGTATTTCGGGGCGAGCCCGTGATTCGAGCCGTCTCCTTCGCGGTGAAACCGTTCAGGTCCATGAGCGTGATGGCGACACGTTGCTCTTCGGGAAGCTCTTTCAGGGCGGTGTGGACGGCGTCTGAGCCGAGTCGCTGCAACGCCTCGGATTCGACGGTAGAGCTGGATCCGCCGTCGGCGATCTCGTCGGTCGGCAGCTCGCGACGCGTCGACGCCTTGCGCAGCCAGGATCTGGCCAGGTTGAGACAGATGGTCGATATCCATGCCTCGACGTTTCTCGGCTTCCGATTCGAGGTCCAAGCCTCGAAAGCCCGGGTGTAGGTCTCCTGGACGAGGTCTTCTACGACGTGAGGATCCTTCACCATGCGGCGGGCGAGGTTGTAGACGAGGTCGAGACAGGGGAGCGTCTCGTTGAGGAACTCGTCGTGCACGCTCGAGCGCATACCTCATTCCCCCGGCCACACGAGCGTGCCTGGGTGAAAGGCGGCCCAGTCGAACCAAAAGGTGTCGAACGCGTCGGCGCTGCTCAGCTGCTGGCCTTCCAGTGGACCCGAGACCGCCCGGCCGAACACGTTCCAGGCGCTCGAGGTCGCCGTGTCGACGATGCGATCGTCGCGGACCTCGAACTTCAGGGTGCGTCCGTCGAGGTCGCGGTCGAAGGCGGCGGCCGCGCCCACGTCTTTGGACGTCGCTATCTCAGTCCCATCGAGGGCCGACGTGACTCCCGGTTTCCACAAGATCAGCGTGGGCTCTTCTCCTACCTTGGTGTTGACCGTTGCGAACTCTCCGTCGGCCGCCTTCTGCAGCCGGAAGTAGGGGAAGGCGACGACCTCGTCTTCACTTTGCACGCCGAGGACGCGCTCGACTGCAGCGAGCCGGCCGTCGACCTCCCCCTCGAACAGGAACGGGGGATTGTCGACGTCGTCGTAGCCGGGATATGGGTTCGTCCCGTAGCTGCGGCTGTGACCGGTGTCGCGCGACAGGACCTTGCCGCCCGGAAAGGCGTCGCGGAAGTCTGCCCACGACACGATTTGTGCGGGGATGCGCTCGAGCTGTTGTCCCGTGGCGGGGCCCGTGACCGCCTGGCCGGTCGCCTGGGGCCAGTAAGACTCCGTCGCCCGATCGTACATGACGAGGTTGGAGTTGTAGAGACGTCCGGACGTGCCAAAGGTCGTTGTCTCGCCGTCGATCGAGGGTCGTTCGAACGCTACCGCGGTGTTGCACAGAGGGCAGAAGGTCACCGCGACGGGAGTGCCGTCGACGACGTCGTTCACGATCTCGTGCCAGGTGAGAATCTGCAAGGGATAGGCGCGAGCATCGCCGTCGATCTGAACCTCGATGACCGGCTCGCGCGCCGCCAGCCAGTCGATGTCGCCCACGGCTTCGAAGCTGGGCTCGTCGAGCGCTGGAATCGCATCACGAGGCACAATGCGCCGAATCTCGGACGGATCCACGAGCGGCGCCGGCTCGGCCCCCTCGCCGGTCCCGCCGTCCAAGGACGGGGATTCTCCGCCCACCGCTGCAAGCAAGACGACGCCTGCCACGCCCAACACAAAGAGGACGGCGACCGTCTTGAGCGTCACGCGTTTCCAGCCGCCCGCATGGTGCCGCAGACCCTGGTCACGCATGTCAGACATCGATCTCGGAGATGTAGACGCGCAACTGGTCCTCGCTCAACTGGCCCGTGACGACATCGGAGATGTTGCCCTGGGGGTCGATGAAGACCGTCGTTGGCATTCCTGCGGCGCCGAAGGCGTCGAAGACCCGGCCGCCTGGGTCGTCCGCCAGCCGGTAGGTGACGCCGGTCCGGCGAGCGAGATCGTCCGCCGCGGAGCGCTGGTCGCGCTGGTCGATGCCGATGAACGCGACCTCGCCGTCGAGATCCCTGTGAACCTTCTCGAAGGCGGGCATCTCGGCGGCGCAGCTGGGGCACCAGGAGGCCCAAAAATTGAGAACGACCGGGGTCCCGGCGTAGTCGGAGAGTGCAAACCGTTCGCCCTCGAAGTCGGTCAACCGGATCTCAGGAGCGGCGGCCCCGCCGCTGACCGAGGGATGGTTGCGCGAGCCCTGGAAAAGAAGGAAGACCAACAGGGCGACAGTGAGCACGGCGGCCAGGGTCCATTGAAGGTTCCTGACGGTTGCCTTACGCCGAGGCTCGGCGCGCTTGCGAGTCTCTACCTCACTCGTGCTGCGCGCATTCTCTCGGTTCCGGGGCAGGGGGACCTCCTCGCTCTCTCTGCTCTCGCTTGGCGAACTCTTGCTCCTGGGGACTCACAGACGACACCCATGATTGCGCGCTATCCCCAGGCGCTAATAGAAGGCACATTGGACAACCGTCTGATTGCATCTTGGTGCCGGGTCGCTCAGTTGGCGCAAGGAGAATGGCGAATGACCCTGGATCACCCGCCGGATCTCGGCAGTGATGGTCGGTCCCCGCATCCGCGGGCGATCCTAAGGGCCAGGCGCTGCGGCAGAGAGTCACGGGCGCCATAGGCGTCTCAATCCGTCAAATCCAGCGCTTCATCTCAAGCGATTCTCCAAAGGACGATCTGCGCGCAAATCGACCGGAGGATGAAAGATCACATCAGCTCGCGTCCAAAGCGGCCGTGATGATCCTGTCCACCGGAGCTCGATCCTCGGGACCCCGCTCGGGATGGGACAGGACGATCCGGCCGCCGGGGCCCAGCACCACGTCTCCACCCAGCTGGCGACGGTCTTGGCCGAGGTGCAGATCTGGTCTCTCACCTCTGGCGAGCATGCGGGCGTAGCCCCCAATAACGCCGGGATGGAGGTAAGTGCGCGACCATGAGGCACGGCCCATCTTGAAGGCCCCGTAGGCGGTCCTCTCTTCATCGACGATGAAGCGGAAGGGGCTATCGATCCGCCGTTGCAACCACGAGAGGCGCTCTGGATCCTCGAAACCGATAACCAACACCTCGACTGCGGCAGCGTCGAGGCGATCCCTATGCTCGGCCATCTTCACGAGATGGTGTTCGCAGAAGAGTCACCCGACGTAGCGTAGGAAACTGAGGATTACAGGATGGCCGCGCAGGTCACCGAGGCTCACCGGACGTCCTTGCAGATCTCTCAGCAGGAGCGACGATGCGTTGTCCATGCATCGATCATGGACTAGATCGTGAATCCTGGTCGACGAGTGATCTCAACGGTGGGAGAAGGTGAGTGGCCTGACAATCTTCCTGGCTGGCTCCGGCGATTCATGTCGTGGATCGTGACTCCGACATCACGGGAGGAAAAATGGGCGATCGCTACGGCATGATCGTGATCGGAGCCGGTGCGGGGGGACTGGCCGCGGCTCGATCCGGTAATAGCAAGGGCAAGATCGCGCTCGTCGAAGCGAAGCGCCCCGGAGGAGAGTGCACCTTTACCGGGTGCGTCCCATCCAAGACGTTGGTCGACGTCGCCGGGCGCGTCGCGAGGGTTCGGGACCGAGGGCATTGGGGGATTCGAGGTGACGTCGAGGTTGATCTGGGCACGGTGCTACGCCACGTGCGGGAGGTGGTGGAGGAGATCGCGCAGGACGAATCTCCCGACAAGCTTCGGGCCGAGGGCATCGACCTCGTCGAGGGACGCGCCCATTTCCTTGACCCACACGCCGTCGAGGTGTCGGGTCGCGTACTCCGCTCCGAGAGGTTCGTGATCGCAGTCGGAGCGTGGCCAGAGATCCCTGCAATCCAGGGCCTGGACGGTCTCCCCATCCTGACCAACGAGACGATCTTCGCACTCGAGGAGACGCCCCGCCACCTGGCCATCGTCGGCGGAGGCAGCGTGGGGTGCGAGCTGGCGCAGGCTTTTGCGCGCCTCGGAGTGGGCGTGAGCTTGCTCGAAGCCAACGAGCGCGTCCTGACCGCGGAGGAGCCGGAGGCCTCGGATACCGTGCGCCGCGTTCTCGAGAGGGACGGTGTCGATGTGCGTACCGGTATGCGACTAAGCCAAGGCTTGCCCGGTCCCACGCTCGAGCTGGGCTCCGGCGAGCGCATCGGCGCGTCGCACGTTTTGATCACCACAGGACGCCGGCCACACACCGAGGACCTCGGCCTGGAAGCGGCGGGGGTGAATACCGACGAGCAGGGGTCGATCGTTGTCGATAACCGGTCGCGCACGAGTGCAAAGCACATCTATGCGGTGGGAGACTGCGCCCACCACCTCAAGTTCACCCACGTCGCCGACGAGCAGGGCCGCATGGCGGCGCGCGACGCGTTCTCCCGAAGGCCCCATCGTCTGGACAACTCGGCACTGCCCTGGGTCACGTTCACCGATCCGGAGGTGGGTCGAGTCGGGATGACCGAGCAGGGAGCCTACGAGCGCTTCGGGGAGCGAGCACGGGTGGCGGTGATGCCGATCGGTCGCACGGATCGTGGGCGCTGCAGCGGAGAGCGAGATGGTTTCGTCAAGCTGATAGCGGCTCCGGGGAGGTTCATGGGAACGCTGGGGAGCGGGCGCCTGGTAGGCATGACGGCAGTGTGCTCAGCGGGTGGGGAGCTGATAGCAGAGGGCGCGCTCGTAATGAGAGGCGGCATGCTTGCAGGGCGCATCGCCCAGACAGTGCACGCCTACCCGACGTGGTCCATCGCCGTCCGGCAAGCGGCGGCGCAGTGGTTCGTGGGTCTCGCCCGGCCGGCCGGGCCCAACCCCAGACTTCGATCGTGACGCCCTGCCAGAAGGCGACACGGTCCCTACCTTGCGGGCCAGAAGCGAGGGCTTGGGATCCCGGGGGACGGCTGGGTAAAAGACTATGGCCATCTCCTCGGCGCTAGGTAAGCCCTCCCCACTAAGGGCGGAAGCCGAGCATCGTGACGTTTAGGTGCAGGAGCTGTCCAGGGGAGCGGGACCGGTTCGGTGCGCTCGGCTTGCGTCAAGCTCTGCGGTATCCCGGCTCCTCGGCTGCTAGATACGCTTCAGGTTTACGCCGAACTCATCAGAGGAGCCGGGCAAGTAGTCGGTCACACACTTGTCTCGATTGCCGCGTTGGTGCAAGCGGTGATCCTGGTACTGTCATCTTCCCGGTGAAGTTCACGCTCGGTCTCATCTTCCCCATAGACGCTTCACTACCAAGTGCGGAGCTGGATTTGGGCCCGTTAGTCGGATTCATCGTTGTCGAGGTGCTTGGGCCGGGCCGGCCGTCGGCGGCCCAACTTCTCGGCATCGAGAAGAGCTCTCTCGTGGTGGCGTAATGGAAGTGAGACTGGTAGTCGCCGGAGGGCTCGCCGGTCTCATCTTTGGGTACGTGCTCATGCGCAGCAATCTCTGCTTCCATTCGGCGACGCGCGGGCTTTTCAGCGGGCACTCCGGTCTCGCCAAGGCTTGGGCGCTCGGTGTCAGCATTGCCGCCGTCGGGCTCGTAGTCATTTACTCGTTTTCTCACTGGGACAACCTCAACCAGGGTCTGCCCTTACGGCCGGTCGGAAATCTCGCCGGTGGCGTGCTCTTCGGGATCGGGATGGTGGTGGCTGCTTCCTGTGCCTCGGGCCTCTTCTACAAGCTCGGGTCGGGGATGCTGGGAGCTGCGGCAGGGATCGCCGGGTGGATCGCAGGTCAGCTCATCGTCGAACGCATCCAGGTTCCGGGACCGACACTTCTGCCCGCCGGTGAAGCCGCGACGCTCCCGGGCTGGCTCGGAGTTCCCCGCGCTGCCGTCACCCTTCCGCTCGCTGCCATCGTCATCTTTTCGTTGCTGCGAAGCGGCAAACAGGAGTCCGAGGGACGGCAGTGGGGCTGGCCTCTCGCGGGAACCGCACTCGGCCTCGCAACCATCATCGGATGGGTGCTGGCGGGAGTTGGGGGTGCTTCGTTTGGTCCTAGCACCATTGGCGCCGTAAGCGCGGCTTCAGCGGGTCGCCCCAACTGGTGGCTGACCGCCTTCCTAGTTGCCCTGGTACCGGGCGCAACTATTGCCGCTCGGACATCGGGGGGTTGGTTGGTCCGCGGCGAAACGGGTACGCGCTACGTCCAGCTTGCTCTAGGCGGCGTCCTCATTGGGGCCGGAGGGTTGATCGCAGGAGGCTGCAACCTGGGCCACGGCGTCTCTGGGGCCGCGCAGCTGAGTATCTCGTCGTTCGTAACGATTGCCGGAATGATCGGAGGCGTTGCGCTGGCCGCGGCCGTGAGGGAGAGACTCGCGGAACCCCTCAGGGACTGGCGACCCAGCATTCGCCCGACGTGAGTTGAAATAGCTGGTACTCGGCCGGCTCGATGCTCTTGGTCGCCGCGGCTTCGAGGCTGTGGGTGCAGCTCTTGACGAGGACGTCGTCTGGCGGGAGTCTACGCGAGGATCTCGCCTGCCGTGGCCGCGAGGAGGTCGTCGGTTGAGATCCCTTGGGGCAGCGCGACAGAGCTGGCGCAGATGGCGCTGCGTTGTGGAGTCGCCATTCTCCCTGGTCCAGCCTTCTCTCCGAGCGGCGGGCACGACAACCGTTTTCGACTGCCTTACGTTGCGGCGGATGATGACTTGCTGAAGGGAGTGGAGCGCCTCGCCGAAACCTGGGACGCCTACGCACGATCCACTGCGTGCCGAACCGGGTTCGTGTCCCTTCCCCGAAGGTAGAAAACGGACCATTTCTAGCCAAATTGGCTCTGGCTCGGGCCGACCGAGCAGATGACAATTTCCCCAGGGCCCAGATGTGAAGCCGTAGTCCGGCCACAGTGCCGGTTCGTAAACGCGCTCTTGGCGCGCAAGGAGGAGCCGTGAAACTCTTCAGATCCAGGGTGAACAGATTATCGGCCAGGCTCGCTGGCCGGAGGCTGCGGATGGGTCGCGCAGGGGGTGTGCTGATAGCTGCGCTCTTGGTGAGCCAGATCGTTGTCCCGTCATTTGCCCAAACCGACGGGGAGTCACCGCCGGATCCCTCCGTGGGGGCCGACATCCCGCGCAGCTATTTCGGTCCTATGCCGTCGGAGAGCCTCGGAATGGACCAGGAGCGACTGGTTGGGCCTCTGCAGCTGCTGAGGTCGGGAAAGCTCGACGAGAAGAAGGGGACGATCGAGCTCCCTCTGTATCGCGGCCAACTCCGCGACGGGCGGGCCGTGTGGTTCATTCTCACGGACACGACCGACGAAGCCAACGCACACGCGCTCGGGCTGAATCACGCAGCCAAGATGACGTATTCCGATGTTGGGGATGCGGTGCGCGTGGGGCGCCTCGAGGCTGATACCTCCATCACTTTCGATGGGGGCGCAGTCGACTTCAGCCCTCAGCGCACGCTAGTGCCGGGAGCGGCGCCCAACTTCTTCCCGCCCAAGACGGCCCGGCCCGGGTCCGTTGGAGACGCCGCTTACAGCCCGCTTGTCAGGCTCGAGAACGCGGGTAACCACATCTACAACGCGCCGGTAGTCGCCTTCGACGTGAAAGAGAGCCAGATACGCTTCTGCAAGGGTGGCGTTGATCACAGCTTGGTCCACGACCGGGTCGTGAAGATCTGCCCCGATGGGAACGGTGGCGGCACGGTCACCATCGATCTCTCGACGATCTTCAGCTTTGCCAAGCCTTCTCTATACATGAGCACCGAGGCTTCGGATCCCGTCGTAGCGGCTCTTGATTCCGGTACGTTCGCGCCTGCTCTGGGCGACATACAGATCGGGCGAGATGACAGCGCCTTCAGTGCCATCGAGCGTCTATTCCCAATCGCCAACGGCCCCATCGGCAAGGACAATCCTCAGCGTCAGGGTTTGAGCAGCGCTCTGGCGGATGGTCTCGATCCTTTGAACGTGATCGGAGGGGTTCCTACAGTGGCCCTCGATTACAGCCCGCTGTGGGATCTCAACCTCGCGGAGTGGACCCCCGAGGCGATCCGGCGCGGATATCGAGCCCGAGTCATAGACGAGTTTCAGCTGCTCGACCTGGTGCGGAAAGGGTGGATCACCGGTCCGGACGGCGCTCGGTTCGGATCGACTGGGATAGTTGTCAATTGCCCAATCGTTCACCGCTTTCTTTAGGCGAGCCTTTTTCGGGTCAGGAACAGGGTGCCGCGGGGATCATTCGTTCCGCGGCACCCTGCATTCCTGCTCGGAAAGCAGCCGTAAAGCAAAAAGTCCGACAACCTAAGTGAGGAAGACCTTGTGTCTAGATCGGTTCTGAAGAGCTTGCCTGGGGGGAGTGACCCCGGCGATGAAGAGGCGGCGCAAAGCGAAAAGGCCATGTCGGGCCCGCCCCGGAGCCTGCATGCGCCGGCGACTATCAAAAAGAGGACTGTCTGGATCGTGTGCGTGAAGGGTGCACAAACTTAGTTCCGTCATGCTGCCGCCTCATAGTATTCGTGCAACAGCCCGCCAAGTCGATCTCGCCGACGTACCGTTGCGTCAACGGAAAGCGGCGTACTTGCGAACTCCTGCTGCTCCGGTGCTCGAAGTTGCAGCGCACGGTGAGGTCGCTGTCTGTTGTAATGGCGAACGTAGATCTTGAGGACGCGCTCCAGGTGGCGCCTGGAGAAGATGAGCAGCCAGTCCAGGCACTCCGTCCTCACGGTTCGGATCCATCGCTCGCAGATGGCGTTGGCACGAGGCGCCCTGACGGGAGTACGGATCACTTGAAGTCCCTCGCTTGCGAAAACCTCATCGAAAGGACCGCAGAACTTGGCGTCGCGGTCGTGGATGAGAAACCGGAGCTGCTGTGCTCGCTCGTCGAGGTCGAAGGTGAAGTTCCTCGCCTGCTGGGTAACCCAGGTTCCGTCGGGGTTGGTGGTGCAACCGGCGAGATGGACGCGCCTGGTGGCGAGCTCGATGAACACCAGCACGTAGATTCGCTTGAGCCACACGGTCTCAATGGTGAAGAAGTCGCACGCCACCATGCTCGAAGCCTGTTGGGCCAAAAACTGCCGCCACGTCGTGCCGCCACGTCGGGGGGCCGGCCCGAGACCGCGGCGGGATAGCAGCTTTCTGATCGCCGTGGCCGACACGTTGATACCGAGCTTTAGGAGCTCACCCTGGATCCGCTTGTAGCCCCATCTCGGGTTCTCTCTTGCGAGGCGCAGGATCAGCTCCTGCACCTCTGCCTGCAGCGGCGGCCTGCCCGGACGACGCTTGCCGTATCGAGCCCACTTGAAGCCGACCAGCTCCCGGTGCCAGCGCAGCAGCTTCTTTGGCGACACGAAGAAGCGCTCCCAGCCAGTTCGTGGCAGTCGTCGAGCCGCAGCGGCGAGAAATGCCCGGTCGGGAAGGTCGAAGACTTGGCCGCTTGCTCTGTCGCCGAAGGACGCCCAGTTCATGACGGAGCACGACGATCTCGAGGTCCTTGGCCGCCTCGCCCTGACTATTTGGGATTAGCAGTCTGAGCAGCATCCGGACCACCAGGTACGCGAGCGATAGAAGCATTGCTCTCCCTCGTTCGATTGGCTGATCGAAGAAGGCTATGAGGCCTGGTCACCGGGAGGAACCGAGTAAATGCACCCTTCAGGTCCGGATCCTGTCAAGCGCCGGGATGAAGTCGTGGCCGAAGCACGGGACGCGGACCAGCTTCTGGTAGCGGTCGAGGCGCATCGGCCCGACCTGGCGGTCGTGGACATCCGCATGCCATCCGGCGGCAACGCGGGTCTAAAGGCGGCCGAGCAGACCGTGACCGGTACGAGGGCGCGGCGGGAGTCTTGGTCCTATCGCAATATATGGAGCCGGACTACGCCTTGCGCCTGCTGGGTCCGGGCGTAGGTGGGGTCGGATATCTGCTGAAGGACCGGGTCGTGGAGGGCCGCGAGCTCGTTGAGGCATCGCAACTGAATGAGCGTGCTGCATGCGAAGTTCATGACGATCAGCAGCTTCTTCTCGGGCCACACCCTAACCTCGCGTGAGGTTTGGGAAGGCATTCCCTCATGGGGCGGTCCGATTTGTCCAATCACTCTGGGACGACGGGGGTCGTTGATGTTTAACGACAAGGACGCCGGCGCGTTCATGTCCGGCGGAGCCATCCGTGCGGTTGCCGACGTAGAGAAAGTGTTTGTAGATGGCCGGCGCCGCATTCATACCTAGGGAGCTGTGCCCTACTAGCTTCAAGTTGTCGGAGGCTCCCGGCTCGGTCGCCGAGGCCATGCTAGAGACTTCGTGCTGAGTATCCGATGGACCTTGACCCAGGGCGGCAACCGGCACCGCAGATACCGCCATCAATACAGCGAGCACCAACGTTGTGCGCTTCATACTTCTCCCCTTGTATGACGCTCGGCGTGGGCAGACACTAGCACTTGAGCACTTGGAGCCTCACCGAGCCGGAGCACCCTCGCTCTGCTTGATGTCGATAAAGGAACTCGGCCCGTGGTTTCTTTGACGTGCCCAAACCGACGGACTATAGTCCGACACGGCCTGGGAGGCTGCTGCATGCGACTACGAAAATAGGGGGACGGCGTGGGCAAACGCTCTAGGTATCTGTCACTGCTGGCGACCATGGGGCTGATACTGGCAACCGTGGCGGCGCCGGCGATCGCGGGACAAACGACACAGCGAGCGCAGAAGACGCAGTCGAGGCACAGAGTTCATTCACCGCGAGACCAGATCGTCGACACGCCCACCGAGGTTCACGAAGCCCAGGATCAGCACGGCCCCACAGAGGGCCATCTGCCTCCGTCAAGCCTCAACGTCGAGCTCGTGGGGCAGGCCGACATCGAAGGGGTCGCGCCCGAGCGAGTCGCAGACGTCTCGGCCTACGGCAACTACGCCTACCTCACGGTTCGGGACCCCGAAGAATGCTCCGACGCCGGCGTCGCGATCATGGACATCTCCGACCCTTCGAATCCCGAGCAGGTAGGCTTTATCGACGCTACTGAAGGGTCCTTCCCGGGCGAGGGTTCTCAAGTTGTCGACCTAAAGACGGCCTCCTTCACCGGCCAGGTCCTTATCTTCAACAACGAGATCTGCGCTGAAGGCGGCATCGGGGGAGCATCCCTGTGGGATGTCACCGACCCGTCGAACCCGAGGGTGCTGAAACGCCACGTCGGAGACGATGATCCGGGCGGGTTCCTGAGTCGGTTCAACGAGATTCACAGCTCGTTCGGATGGCAGGCGGGCAAGCGTGCATTCATGGTGATCGTCGATAACGAGGAGACGACCGACGTCGACATTTTCGAGATCACCGACCCGCGCAACCCTGAGTTCATCAGTGAGCTCGACCTCAACGAGGAAGGTGTCCTCCAGGACAATGCCACGCCTCTCGACGCTGCTGCCTTTCTTCACGACATGGTGGTGAAAAAGGTCAAGGGCACATGGACGATGCTGTTGTCCTACTGGGATGGCGGTTGGGTGCTGCTTGACGTGGACAACCCGGCCAAGCCGAAGTTCATCGATGACTTCGACTACCCCACGCGGGACATTCTGACGGGATTGTCTCCATCCGAGGGCAACGCTCATCAGGCGGAGTTCAGTCCCAACGGCAGGTTCATCATCGGGACCGACGAAGATTTCAGCCCCTATCGCATTGAGGAGCTTGCCATCACCAGCGGAGCGAACATCGGCTCGTTCGAAGCCAGCGCAGTCGGCGGAGGTGCGGCTCCGGCGCTCCTTCCCGATGAGGAGCTGAACGGGCCAACTGTCTACGGCGGCTATGGCTGCCCACCCGACCTCTATCCGGGCGCCACACCGGTGCCACAAAGGTCCGACTACGATCTGAACCTTGCCCCCGGCGAGGAGGCCATCCTCGTCCTTCAACGGGGCCCGGAAGATGACCCGAGCGAACCCCTCGAAGAAGCATGCTTCCCGGGCGAGAAGGCGGCCGAGGCCATCGAAGCCGGCTGGGACGCGGTTGTGCTGGTGAATCGTCACTTCGGCGAAGCCGAGTTCGATCTCGCCTATTGCGGCTCGGGAGCATTCCCCGAAGAGCCTCCGATCGTGACGGCGTGCACGACCCATGAGGCATTCCACAAGTTGTTCAACTCGGAACCGGCCTACGACCTCCCCTACGACAACAGCAAAGAGCCGGAGCTTGGAGCCGAAGGCGAACGTGTCTCGGCTACGGGAGTATTCGACGGCTGGGGCTATGTTCGGTTGCTACGGACCTCGAATCTGAAGGAGATCGACGCCTACGCCATTGACGAGGCCCTCGACCCCGCCTTTGCGTTCGGATTCGGGGCCCTGTCTGTGCACGAAGTCGCTACAGACCCGTACGAGCCGGGGTTAGCCTATTTGGCGTACTACTCCGGGGGTATTCGTGTCATCCAGTATGGCCCCCACGGCCTCGAGGAGGTCGGGCACTATGTCGACCAGGAGGGGAGCAACTTCTGGGGGATCGAGGTTCATCGTCTGCCGGGAAGTGACGAGACCCTGATACTGGGCAGCGACCGGGACAGCGGATTGTGGATCTTCCGCTACACAGGCGACGATCCCTCGTGAACGCCCCCTCGTAATGTGAGCGGGAAGTTGGGCATGGCTCCGATCAGGGAAGGGACCGCCTACGTCACCTGGTTTCTCCCTTGATCTTTGCCGGAATCAACTGAACCGATAATCAGGGCGCCAACTCGGCGCAGGAACGGACGCCGAGTTTGGCGTGCATATGCCCGATGTGAACCCTCGATTGTGTTAGGTGACAAGAAGAGCTGCCGGCAGTCCGCTTGTTGGTAGCTCCCTGAGCCAGTATCTGCGCCGACCGGACCCCGGCGCATCCCGCCCGAGGACGGATAGGAAAGATGTTGCGAGGACCTGCCCATTTCCAATACACCGATTTAGCGAGCCTGTAACAAAAGTGAAACCCGGTTGCAATCTTGGCTCCCTAGCTTCCTGACAGTGAGGGGTTGCTGCTGCCGGAGGAGCTGTGGGTGCCGGTAACTCGATTTTCGTCACGCCGCCCGCTCATACTCGTGAATCAGCCCACCCAGAACATCAGTCCTCAGCACTCGCCCGGATGCTTCATCAGGAGGCAGCGGTCGGTTCGAAGGAGCAGGAGCTTCCATGTCTAAGGCGCGATGGGGCCGACGACGGTTGTAATGGTCTACAAAGATACGGAGGGTGGACTCGAGATCACCTCGTCCAAAGATGAGGATGCG
>JACDDL010000239.1 GCA_013817045.1 Actinomycetota bacterium
CCACTTCCATCACAAGCTCGTCCACGAGCACGGGTGGGGAGTTTCCCTGAACGGTTCGGCCGCGCAGTGGTTCCGGCCTGAGGGCAGACACTTCAGCCCCGGGCCGGGCCCGCCGGGACGGTGGCCGATCGAAAGGGTCGTCACGTCGCAGGAGCGAGACCAACTTTCAATCGCCGTCTGAATCGCATCGACCAGATCACGCGGTCATCGCTAGATGCCGGTGATGCGCAGCCCCGCCCGGTCGGTCTTGTAGCGCCGGTTGATCCCGATCAGCAACGCCGTCAACGGCTCCACGAAACGGGCGTTCTCGAGCGGGCCCGCGTTCACATGGCGCAGGTCGGGGATGGCTTCGACCAGCTCCCGGACCACGCCCTGGGCGGACTTGGGACCGCAAACGAGCACGTCGCCCTCGCACGGGGTCTCGGCCTCCGCAAGCGCTGAGGCGGACAGGGAATGGAACGCCGCACAGACCTTCACACCTTCGGGCAGCCGAGCCGCTCCCTGCTGCGCCGCGGACCCCTCCCACACTCCTAGGACGTGGGCCGCCTTGCCTCCCACCGACGCCGCGAGCGGAACCGTGCAGTCGACCACCACGGCGTCGCCCGGGACATGCTCGGCGATGGACTTGTAGATGGCGGCCTGTCCGGCGTAGGGAACCGCCACCACGACCGCCGGCGCCGAGGCAGCTGCATCGGCGTTGGCCAACCCGCGCGCCCGGGCGTCCGGGAAGAGGGAGCGGAGCCGTGCCGCTGCCTCCTCGGCGCGCCCCGAGTCGCGCGAGCCGACGATCACCTCGAGTCCGGCCGCCGCCCATCGGGCCGCCAATCCGAAGCCCGCCGCCCCCGTGCCTCCGATAATCGCAACGGCGCCCGGAGTCACAGATGCCTCAGAACTCCGCCGGCTCGTACTCGCCGAAGACGCGACGCAGCACCCCCGAGACCTCACCCAAGGTCGCGTAGACGGCCAGCGCCTCCCGCATCGGATACAGGAGATTGCCCTCGCCCCGAGCCGCCTCCTCGAGCTCCTTCAGGGCGGTCTCGACGGCCGCCCCGTCCCGCTCGTCCCGCAGCGCCTCGAGCCGGTCGATCTGCCGCGCCTGGAACTCGGGGTCCAGCTCGTGCAGCTCCATCGGCTCCTCGATCGGCTGGACATGCTTGTTGACCCCGACGACCACGCGCTCGCCGGACTCCACTCCCGTGTTGATCCGGTAGGCCGCCTCCTCGATCTCGTTCTTCATCCAACCCGATTCGATGACCTCGACCGCCCCGCCCATGCCGTCGATGCGCTCGATGTACTCGGCGGCGCGGTCGTGGATCTCATCGGTCAGCGACTCGACCAGCCACGACCCGCCGAGCGGGTCCGCGGCGTCGGCGACGCCCGACTCATGGGCGATGATCTGCTGGGAGCGAAGGGCAACCCGGGCCGCCCTTTCGCCGGGGAGCTGGAGCGCTTCGTCGAATGAGTTCGTGTGCAGCGACTGGGTGCCGCCGAGCACCGCAGACAGCGCCTCGAGTGCGGTTCTGACGATGTTGTTCTCGGGCTGCTGGGCGGTCAGGGTCGCCCCGCCGGTCTGGGTGTGGAAGCGCAGCATCGCAGAGCGAGGGTTCTTCGCCTTGAAGCGAGTGGTCATGATCTCGGCCCACAACCGGCGCGCCGCCCGGAACTTGGCCGCCTCTTCGAAGAAGTTCATGTGGCAGGCGAAAAAGAACGACAGCCTCGGCGCGAAGTCATCAACCGCAAGACCCGCTTCGAGGGCCGCCTCGACATAGGCGATCCCGTCGGCGAGGGTGAAGGCGACCTCCTGGACCGCAGTGCTCCCCGCCTCCCGCATGTGGTAACCGCTGATCGAGATCGTGTTCCAGCGCGGGAGCCGGTCGCCGCAGTAGGCGAACAGGTCTGTGACGATCCTCATGGACGGTCTGGGCGGGTAAATGTAGGTGCCGCGCGCCGTGTACTCCTTGAGGATGTCATTCTGTGTCGTCCCCGTGATGTGCTCCGGATCGACCCCTTGATCCAGGGCCACCTGCTCGTAGAGCAGCAACAGAATCGCCGCCGTGGCGTTGATGGTCATCGACGTCGAGACCTTGTCCAAGGGGATTCCCTCGAGCAGCACTTCCATGTCCTTGAGGGAGTCGACGGCCACCCCGACGCGGCCCACCTCATCGGCGGCCAGGGGATGGTCCGAGTCGTATCCCATCTGGGTGGGGAGGTCGAAGGCAACCGACAGCCCTGTCTGGCCCGCTTCGAGGAGGTAGCGGAAGCGCCTGTTGGTCTCCTGCGCGCTGCCGAACCCTGCGTACTGGCGCATCGTCCACAGCCGCTGCCGGTACATCTCGGGGTAGATGCCTCGGGTGAACGGGTAGTGACCCGGCGCGCCGGCGGCTTCAGGGGGCGATTCGACCTGCTCGGGCGTGTAGACCGGGTGTATCTCGATGCCTGAATCGGTTCGGCGACTTTGGGCCACGGCCACCATGCTAGTCGACACCTAGTAGGGTGCCGCGGGGGCTAAATTCCGAGGAGCATGACAACCGTCGAGCAGGTTTACCAGAAGCACCGGCCCGAGGCGTTCGAGGCGAAGCGCAGACCCTCGTCCTTCGAGGTCTGGTCGTGGTTCTTCATGCGCATCAGCGGCGTCCTCCTGCTGTTCCTGGTCCTGATCCACCTGTTCATCATGCATCTCGTAGGGAGCGGGGTGGAGCGGGTCGACTTCGCGTTCGTCGCGCGGAGGTGGGATTCCGTGGGCTGGAAGACCTTCGATTGGCTTCTGCTGTTTCTGGCCCTGCTCCACGGCACGAACGGTCTCCGCATTGTCATCGACGACTACCTGCGCAACCCGCCGGTGCGCACGGCCGTCAAGGCCACCCTCTACACGCTAACCGTCGTTCTCATGATCATGGGCACCGCGGTGATCGTGACCTTCGACCCCACGGTCGGAGGCTAGGTGCCCGGGCCGGCGACGATTTGCAGGAACCACTAGATGGCCCACCTCCACACCTATGACGCGCTCATAGTCGGGGCGGGAGGCGCCGGTCTTCGCGCCGCGCTGGCCGCCGGCAAGAACGTCAAGACCGCGGTTGTCTCCAAGCTCTACCCGACCCGCTCCCATACCGGCACGGCCCAGGGTGGAATGTGCGCGGCCCTGGCCAACGTCGAAGAGGATTCTTGGGAGTGGCATGCCTTCGATACGGTGAAGGGCTCGGACTTCCTCGCCGACCAGGACGCAGTCGACATCATGTGCCGGGAGGCCGTCACCTCGGTTCACGAGCTCGAGCGCATGGGCCTTCCGTTCAACCGCACACCGGAGGGGAAGATCGACCAGCGCCGTTTTGGCGGACACACGCGGGACCACGGCGAGGCACCCGTCAGAAGAGCCTGCTACGCGGCCGATCGCACAGGGCACATGATCTTGCAGACGCTGTATCAGCAGTGCAACAAGGAGGGCGTCGAGTTCTTCAACGAGTTCTTCGTGCTCGACCTCATCATGGTCGACGGTGCGTGCGCAGGCATCGTCGCATACGAGATCGGGACAGGGCAGCTGCACGTATTTCACGCCAAGTCGGTGTTATTCGCCACCGGTGGCTTCGGTAAGATGTTCAAGATCACCTCGAATGCCCACACGTTGACCGGCGACGGCCCGGGCGTCGTGTACGGAAACGGACTCCCGCTCGAGGACATGGAATTCTTTCAGTTCCATCCCACCGGTCTATACCGTTTGGGGATTCTGTTGTCGGAGGCGGCGCGCGGCGAGGGTGGCATCCTGCGAAACAAAGACGGCGAACGATTCATGGAGAACTACGCCCCGACGATCAAGGACCTGGCACCGCGCGACATGGTGTCACGGGCTATGTTCTCCGAGATGAAGGAGGGCCGCGGCGCGGGAGAGAACAACGACTACCTGCTCCTGGACCTAACCGACGTCGATCCAGAAGTCGTAGAAAAGAAGCTCCCGGACATCACCGAGTTCGCCCGCACCTACCTCGACGTGGAGCCCTTGGAAGAGGGAGTCCCCGTCGTTCCCACCGCACACTATGCAATGGGTGGGATCCCGACCAACGTCAGGGCGGAGGTCCAGCACAATGCCGCCGGCGACGTCGTGCCCGGCTTCTATGCGGCCGGCGAGTGCGCCTGCGTCTCGGTGCACGGCGCCAACCGCTTGGGCACGAACTCGTTGCTCGACATCGTCGTGTTCG
>JACDDL010000240.1 GCA_013817045.1 Actinomycetota bacterium
GAAGCGAAGAAGAATCTCTATCCCGAGGATCTGAAGCCAGAGGTCGTCGATGCCATCTGGGAGCGCTTCACCTCGGCCCTCTGGCCCCTGCACGAGGCGGAAAAGCTCGGGGCGCTCCTGTTTCAGTTCCCACCCTGGTTCGTGATCGGCAGGAAGAACCGCAACTACATCATCGAATGCGCCCGGCGCGCCGCGCCCATGCGGATCTGCGTCGAGTTCAGGAACAAGACGTGGATGAGCCAGGACAACCGGGACGAGACCCTCAGCTTTCTGGAGGGGCACGGTCTCGCCTACGTCTGCGTCGACATGCCGCAGGGCTTCACCAGCTCCATCCCTCCGGTCGTGGCGGCGACATCCGATCTTGCTGTGGTGCGGATGCACGGCCGAAACGAAAGCGGTTGGGAAGCAAAGACGGTGCATGAGCGCTTCCGCTACAACTACGACCGCCGGGAGCTGGGGGAGTGGGTGGAGCGCGTTGCCAAGCTTTCAGCCGAGGCCGAGGAGACCCATGTGATCATGAACAACTGCTATCGCGACTACGCTCAGCGAAATGCGAAGGAGCTCGGGGAGCTTCTTAAACGAAGCGGTGGATGAAACCAACTCGTTGAGGGAGGGGCAGTGGCGCACATGTTGGTGCCGTGCGACGAATCGTCCTAACATGGGTTTACGGTCGCGCTTCGCGACAACGCCGCCGCAAATGAGGAGGGGGCATGGCTGATCCCACCGTGACAGACCCCGACAAGTACAGGGTCGTCTTCGAGAATGAGGCAGTGCGTGTGCTGGAATACCGTGACGATCCCGGCGCCAGAACGAGTTCGCATGACCACCCCGCTAGCGTGATGATCACGCTCAGTGGATTCGACCGCCGGATCAGCGTCGGGGAGCAAACTCGCGATGTCACTTTGGCCGCTGGTGAGGTCCGATGGCTGGATGCGCAGAGCCACTGGGGGGAGAACATCGGGAGCACGCCCTCGCACGCCGTCTTCGTGGAGCTAAAGGGTTCTGCTGTTATCTCACGCAACGCCACACTGGGACCATTAGAGGCTTCTTAGTCATTCATGGAGCTGGCAGAACCGTTGAGTAGGGATGTACTCGAAGTAGGAGCCTGAGGAGCGAGCCAGCACGCTTGACCCGTTCCTGGGCACCGTGTCACCCTTGGATCATGTCAAAACAGACGGTCCGGGTGGCCGCGGTCCAGGCCACCCCTGCGGTCCTCGACGCCGAGGGGTCCATCGACAAAGCGATGAGATTGCTGGGCGAGGCAGCGAAGGAGGGGGTGCAACTTGCCGCGTTCCCCGAGACCTTCGTTCCGCTTTATCCCTCAGGCAGCTGGGCGCACGAGGCCGCTCGCTTCGACGGCTTCGACGAGATGTGGACGCGTCTGTGGAAGAACTCCATCGACGTGCCGGGCCCAGGGATCGACAAGCTTGTTGCCGCGTGCGCCGAGCACGACATCTACTGCGTTATGGGTGTGAACGAACGCGAGTCGGAAAGACCAGGCAGCCTCTATAACACCATGGTTCTGCTGGGTCCTGAGGGTTTGCTCTGGAAGCATCGGAAGTTGATGCCGACGATGCACGAGCGCTTGTTCCACGGCATCGGGACGGGCAAAGACCTCAGAGTAACGGAGACCTCGGTGGGGAAGGTCGGCGGTCTGATCTGTTGGGAGAACCGCATGCCGCTGGCGCGCTACGAGATCTATCGCCAGGGAGTACAGATCTGGGTCGCGCCGACCGCCGACGACTCAGACGGATGGATCTCGACGATGCGTCACATCGCGATCGAAGCCGGAGCCTTCGTGATCTCGGCCCCTCAATACATACCCCGATCGGCGTTCCCGGACGACTTCCCCCTCCAACTGCCCGAGGACGAGGTGTTCGGGCGCGGCGGCGCCGCGATATTCGAACCTCTAAACGGTAAGGCGTTGGCCGGGCCGTTGTACGACGGGGAGGGGATCGTTGCAGCGGACATCGACATCGATCGAACGATGACCGCCAAGCGCTGGTTCGATGTCGTCGGGCACTACAGCCGCGAGGACGTCCTTTACCCGTCCTCATCCGGCCATCCATGAGCATCGGCACCCTCTGATCCGGAGTTCTAACCGCTCTGTATTTTCGATGTGTGATACAGAATCGCCATGGCAAAAGCTATATCGATCCGACTCGACGCGGACGCCGAGCGAGCCCTTCGCGTCTCGAGGCATCGGGGATGAGTCGCTCGGAAGCGATCCGAACAGCACTCGTGGAGTCCGCGCAGAGGCTGCGAGGCCGCCACGAGATCGCGGGAGAGGTTGGGGTGACCCTGCAGGCGGACGAGTTCCGTTTGCGCTCAGTAGTGATCGTGGCTCCGACTTCCCAGAGTGCCAGACCGGCCAGCTTTCGACCACAGATAGAGGTAGACGATCGACCAACCCGCGTCCTCGTCGAACAGTTGTGCGCTGTCGGCACGACTCGCCTCGCCAAGTTGGTTGGTCACCTGGCCCCTACTGTGGTTTCCTGTGCCGAAGAAGGAACTCGTGCGTACCACCACACCATGGTGTGGTCCAGGCCCCGAGTTAGCTTCTCGGGGCGCCCATCCACTCGCGCGGACCGGGGCGGCCCCGGCCCATCCACGCGTCCGGGCCGGGCCGGGGCCGCCCGGGCGGAGGCTCGATGCTCGTAGGGTCGATGAACTTCCCAGGCCGTTCGGTGGCCAAGGAGATCCATCGGATCGCCGAGGACGGCTTCGATTTCGTCGACCTAACCCTCGAACCCCCCGCCGCGTGGCTGCCGGATGGGCGGGAGGTCGCGCGCCTGTGCGGTGACCTGGGGTTGGGGGTGGTCGGCCATACCGCCTGGTACCTCCCGATTGCGTCACCCTTCAAGGAGCTGCAGGCGGTGGCACGCGACCTCTATCGCCGGAGCCTCGACACCTTCGCGGCCGCAGAGGTCGCGCTCGTCAACGTGCACCCCGACGCCCGTGTCCCCCTGCACCCGGCCGAGCAGGTACGTGCACGCAACGCCGAGGCCATCGCCGGGCTCGCCCAGGACGCCTCCGAGCGAGGGATCAGGCTCATGGTCGAGAATCTCGACCGCGGTTTTGCCCGGGTGGAGGATTTCGGGGCGATCTTCGAGGCGGTTCCCGCCGCCGGCTTCCATCTCGACGTCGGCCACGCCAACCTGCGGCTCGGCCTGGGGGAGGGCAACCGCACCGCCGGGTTGCTCGAGGCGTTCGGCGACCGTCTCGTCCACGTCCATGTCTCCGACAACCGGGGCGGGGCCGATGATCTGCACCTGCCGCTCGGGGCAGGGTTCATCGACTGGAAGGGGGCGATCGCGGCGCTCAAGGGCGCGGGCTACGACGGGACCGTGACGCTCGAGGTGTTCTCCCGCGAGCGGGAGTACCTGAGGACCTCCCGGCGCCTGTGGCTGGGCTGGTGGACCGGCCGCTGATCTGCACTAGTGCACTTGCTGTTACTTATGTTTATAGTTGTCGCCTGATGCTAAAAACCGTCCTGTGGTGGCTTCTGGTCGCTTTTCTCATCTTCTTCATCGTCTCGGCGCCCGGTGAGGCCGCCCGCATAGTCCGGGCCACCGGCGAGAACGCCGGTGACTGGTTCACCACGGCGGCCAACGCCTTCACCACCTTTTTCTCACGTCTGGTGTGATGTCGGAGGCCGCCGGCGCCTTTGCTCGAGATGCGAGGCAGAGGCAGTACCTGGCCGAGGGCGAGAACCTGGCCCTCGCAGTGCGCCGGCACTGGACCATGTTCATGCGGTCCGGCGCCCAGTCGCTCGGTGTCCTGGTGGCTGCCTTCGTTCTGGACTCGCTGACGAGTGATCCCGGCGGCCCCGGAGCCCTCGACCCGCTGTGGAGGCTTGTATCCACGATCGCCGTGCTGTTCTTCGCCTGGCAGGTGCTCAGCTGGTGGCTGACGAGCCTGGTGGTGACCGATCATCGGGTCTACGAGGTGTCGGGACTTCTGTCGCGCAATGTGGCCTCCATGCCTTTGAGCAAGATGACCGACATCACCTACCACCGCTCTCTTGTGGGCCGCATCCTCGGGTACGGCGAGCTGGTTCTCGAGTCCGCGGGCCAGGAGCAGGCCCTGAGTCGCATAACCCACCTCCCCGATCCGCTGAACTTCTATCGCACCGTGACCCTGCTGGTCACGAAGGCCGGAGCCGGGCGGCCGCGGGGCACGGA
>JACDDL010000062.1 GCA_013817045.1 Actinomycetota bacterium
CGAGGCCGCGTCGCGAACGGTCTTCACGCGCTTCCGCGTCACTTGGGCGACCTATGGATTGGTCGGCTACTTCGCCTACCTCGAGACGGTCCTCGGACCATTGATGCCCTTTCTGCGCGCAGAGCAGGGCCTCAGCTACACCGTCGCGAGCCTCCACTTCAGCGCATTTGCCATGGGCGGAGTGCTCGTCGGCCTCATCGGGGAGCGAGTGGAGGGGCGTTGGGGCCGAACTATGACCATGTGGGGCGGCGCGGCGGGCATGGCTGCGGGCGCCTTGCTGTTGACGCTTGCCCCGGCGGCGCCCGGGACGATCTCGGGCACATTTGTGATGGGCTTCTTCGGCTCGCTTCTCCTGATCACGACACAGGCGGTTCTGAGCGACCGTCATGGAACGGGAAGCGTCGTAGCAATCACCGAGTCCAACGTCGCCGCCAGCGCCTGCGCAATCCTGGCGTCTCTCGCCGTCGGTTTCTTTGCCGCCTCCGGGCTTGGCTGGCGTTCGGCGTTCGTACCGCCCATGGTGGCGCTGGTTCTGCTCGTGGCGAATTTTCGAGGCGAACCTCTGGAGGGAACCCGTCGAGAGGAATCGGCGCGGCGGGCCACCTCTTCCGGACTGCCGAGACGATTCTGGATCTACTGGGGAGTGCTGGTCCTGGGCGTGTCGGTGGAGTGGTGCATCGCCTATTGGGGGGCCGACTTCCTCGAGAATGCAGTGGGCCTGGGGCGTTCGGGGGCTGCAGCCGCACTGACGACCTTCTTCGTCGCCATGCTGGCGGGACGGATCACGGGCAGCCGTCTGGCGCGCGCCCTGCCGGGTGCGACTCTGCTGGCCGGGAGCCTGGTGCTCGCCCTCACCGGGTTCCCGCTTCTGTGGCTGGCGGCCGGCCCGGTGGGCGGCCTGCTGGGACTGTCGCTCACCGGGTTGGGCGTGGGAAGCGTCTACCCGCTGGGGATCTCGGTCGCCGTGTCGTCCGCGCCCGGGCGGCTCGAGACGGCCACGGCCAGATTGGCGCTTGGGACCGCAGGAGCAATCCTCGTCGCCCCCTTCGTCCTCGGGGCGCTTGCCGATCTCGCCGGAATCACAGGGGCTTTTGGAATCGTCCTGCCGTTGCTACTGATCGCCGTGGCGCTAACGCTCGCAGGGCATCGGGCGCCTATGCCTCACATAGAGGCGGGCTGACCGTTTGCCGTCCGATCGATGAAACCTGCTGCAGCAGTCATGTCCGCTCCCAGGTATGCCCCCGGCACCCCACGCCGGCTCCGGATGGGAGCAAAGGCGTTCCCGGCATAGAAAATGCCGACGCCCTCGAGCGAGGCTACGGCCTTGAGCGAGTCGACCGACGGCCGCCTGGTGGCCGCCATGTGGGAGACGACGACCACGGCTCGCGGCTCGAGGGTAGTGGCCGCTTCCAGCAACGAAGCGACCGGAGTAATAGCCCCGAGCACGATTGGGTTCCAGTTCCGGCGCGCCAGAAGCAGGGCGAAGGCCTCCAGTGCCAACGAATGGTAATCGGCTGGGCCGGTGCTCAAGAGAATCGCACCCTTGGGTGATTGCGGACGGTAACGCTCCAGAAGCGCCCCCAGCCACTGTTTCATGTGCCCTGTGGCCAGGTGCTCCCCGGCAACGCTGCATCGACCCTGCTCCCAGTCCCGGCCGATCTCCCGCAGGGCCGGTATCACCACCCCCTCAACCGCTTCCTCCACGCTCAGGGTCGCCGTCACACCCGCCAGCGCATGCATGACAGCTTCCTGGTCCATGGCTGCGGCCGCCCGGACTATCCGGTCCACGTATTCATGCCGGCGCCGAAGGGCCAACTGCTGCAAGAGAACGACCGCCCGCCGGGCCGACCTGCCCTTTGAGATCTCATCACGCAGCGCCTGAAGCTGCTCGACCTCGGCGGGACCGTAGCGTCGATGGCCTCCCTGAGTCCGGGATGGGTCGGGCCACCCGTAACGCTTCTCCCACGACCTGATCGTCGGCACGGGAACGCCGATGAGGGCGGCGACCTCCTTCACCTTGAGCCTGTCGTCAGTCACCGCATCCCTCTGCCCCGTCGTTCGCCCTCCGTGTAGATATCCGCCTGGCCCGCCATTTTGCAGAGCTTCGGGGGCGTCGCCGGGCCCTCCGGGCGAGTACCTTAGACAAACATTCGACAGCGGTTGATGAGGAGGCCCACCTCTTCGCATCGCTACCGGAGGAAAGGAGCAGGATGGCCACCCCTGTGTTCTGCTTGACCTGCAATCGGTCCGGCTACCTTATGGAAGAGGACCCCGAGTTCTGTCCCGTCTGTTCATCGATGGTGATCCCCAGGTCAACGCACCACGAGGACGGGACAACTGACCAGGTGGAGCACCTTGTGGGTCACGCTTCCAAGGAAAATCCCACCGACGTCTGAAAGACCCCGGGAGCCCATCGCAATCACATCTGGTTTCAGGGTCTCGGCTACACGAGCGATTTCTTGGGCAATGTGTCCGTGGGGGACCAGCGGTTCCTCCGCACGGGCGTTTATTCCCTCCGCCTTCAAAGTCTCCGCCAAATCCATTGCCACTCCGACCTCTTCAATAGCCGTCTCGCTGACGCCTCGCCGGGTCACCAAACGCTCTCTGACGTGTAGAACCAAGAGATCGCTGGCAAACTGCCGAGCAATGTCACGGACTGCCTCCACGGCTTTGTCCGAATGCTCTGAACCGTCCACTGCAAGCAATATCGTCTTGAACACCCTGCCCCCTCCCTGAGAGTCAGTCGTGACTGGACGCTAGCAGTTTGTCCCGCATGTCTTCCGAATGCTCGCTGCCTTCGTCATCGCGCACGCTCACACTTGCGTGATGGGTGAGGTGCAAAGGATTGTGCACGGCGCAGGTCCTGACAACTCTTACGACCGCCTCCCTGCGCCCCGAAGGGATTCCCTCGGGTACCTTCACCACGAAATGCAGGCTCTCGATGTGATCCGGATAGTCATCGCTCATCGAGAACTCGCAGATCACCGTCACCGCCCCCGTTATGCCGCTTCTCCGCAGAAAGTGGGCTGCCTTCAATTCCATGCACGCGCCCAGGCTCGCAACCAGCAGCTCCATGGGAGAAACATCTCCATCGCCTGATTCCGTCGGAGCGGCGACCGAGAGACGGTGATCCCGAATCGAGATCTCGAGGCGCTCGTTCCCCCGTTGACGAACCTCAATGTCTGGCATTGTGCCCCCTTTTGCGATTCGCCGGTTCTTGGCTTCGAAAAGGTAAGTATGGCAGTGGATGAGACGGGCGCCCCTCCCCGCAGCGTGTGGGCGCCCCTTCCCTCGCCGGGGACACTTAGGGTTGCCGGTGATGGCCGAACAACGGGGTGGAAAATTTCAGCGGCGGGAGGCTCCGGATCCCAGCCTCGGGACGGAGCTCGCCGGCTTTCGCATAGAGAGCCGGATAGGCCGGGGGGGTATGGGAGTCGTCTACCGGGCGCGGGACATTCAGCTCGATCGGGCGGTGGCGCTCAAGATCCTGCCACCTGAGCTGGCTCAGGACGATGGCTTCAGGAAGCGATTCATTCGTGAGTCGCGCCTCGCATCTTCGATAGACCATCCCAACATCGTTCCGATCTACAGGGCCGGTGAGCACGACGGCCTGCTCTTCATCGTCATGCGCTATGTGGAGGGCTCGGATCTGAAGACGGTCCTGCGGCGCGAAGGCGCGCTTGGGCTCGAGCGCTCGGTTGACATCCTCGCCCAACTGGCCAGGGCCCTCGATGCGGCTCACTCACGCGGGCTGGTGCATCGGGATGTGAAGCCCGGCAACGTCCTCGTGGTGCCATCGGAGGAGCAGCAGGAGGCCGCCCACATCTATCTGACCGATTTCGGTCTTACCAAACCGGCTTCGTCCGAGGCCTCGATGACCGACTCCGGCGCTTTTCTGGGCACGGTGGAATACGCCGCCCCCGAGCAAATCGAAGGCGCGCAGGTGGACGCCCGGACCGACGTCTATGGTCTTGGATGCGTCTTCTACGAGTGCCTGACCGGCAAGGTGCCTTTTGCAGGCCCCAGCGCCGCTGCAATCATGTACGCCCACCTGTTCAAGGATCCCCCCTCGGTCGGCGACGTTGCCCCCACTCTGCCCTCCCGCCTTGACACGGTGGTCGGCACGGCCCTGGCGCGGAGGCCAGAAGACCGCTATGCCACCTGCAGGCAGCTCATCGTTGCCACACAGGCGGCGTTGCGCGACGAAGAGACGCCAACCACGGACGCACCGAGGACGCCGGGGGCCTCTGCTGCGCCGCCTGCGCCCGGTCGGTTGCCGCCCGACTCGGCCAGGCGCGCGCTCTTCGACAAGGTCAAAGACCTCGCCTTCGAACGGCTTGCTCGTTCTTCAACTGGGGATTCGGCGCGCCGGCCCGAGGCAACGTTTACACCCCCTCGTTACCTGATCGGGTTCCAATCACTGGTCGCGAGATCCAAGCAGTTACAAAGATGGCTGCTCGTGAGCGCCGTACTCGATGCTGCGGTGGCGACGCTCAGTGGATTTGGATTCATCTCGATTGCGGGCAGCACGCGCCCCAGGGCGGCGGCACGGGCGGCAATCGATCCGGGTTGGATCACCGGAGTTCAAGTCCTTGTCTTCTTGATAGTTGCGCTGATGTTCGTCGTATGGCTCTATCGCGCCTACGCAAACCTTCCCCACCTGGGGATCGACAACCTGCGATTCTCGAGAGTATGGGCATTGACATCCTGGGTAATTCCGGTCGTGAATCTATGGCGGCCCAAACAGATCATCAACGATATCTGGAGAGCGAGCGATCCGAGCCGTTCACCTCATGATGCTGCCTTATGGAGGGGAAAGGCGGTTCCCGGCATCTTCCTGCTGTGGTGGTGCGCGCTGGTTGGAAGCAAGCTCCTGGCCCTGGAACCGCTTGCGACTCTGGTTGATTCCTCTGTCCTGCGGTCCCTCGGCATCGTCTCGGGAAGGGCTCAACAAGCGGAGGCGAATCTGCTGATCGCCACCTTCGCCGGTGGTTTGAGCGCCCTTGCCGCGCTACTCGCGATCAGGGTGGTGGGCATGACCAGCGCGCGTCAGGAGGCTCGCCTGGAAAAACTCCTGACTCCTCCCCCGGACTGAGAGGCTCCGCCCGAAGGCCGGGCGACGGTTGAATGCCGGTGAATGCGATCAGCCAAGCCGGCAGTTTCGCACCTTGGACTTGTTGATGACGTCATCCGAGGTCTCGGGAAAGAGGTCGAACCCGACCCTCGTCCCCGGCGTGAGCCTGCGCGACCAATTAAGCCTGAATGCCTTGCTGTAGGCATAGCGAGTGACCGGTTGATCGGGGCTGAACCTGATGCCGAGCGGATCGAAGACAAGTTTCTTGTCGCCCTCGAACACCTTCCGGGCAGGAGGCGCCTGAGGCACCGGGTCCTCGAGCGGATCGGGAATAAATGGCGGATTCGTAACCACTAGGTGGTAGGAGAAATCTGCGTCCCTGGGGACGGTGTCGAGCTCTCCGGCTTGATAGATGTAATCCGCCACCTTGATCCTTGCGCCGTCCTTGCAAACCCTCTTGACGTTGATGGCGGTGTCATTCGCAGTGCGCCAGCGCGCCAGCGCGCTCCCGGACATGCCGGCAGTCACCAACAGGGTCCCGGCGAGCACCATGCCTGTGACTCGTATCCTTCTCATACGGTCTCCTGTCCGTACACCGCTTCCGGCGTCTGCACTTCTGGCACCTAAACTAGCATGAGCCCACCCGCGCCTCTCGGGGCGAGAGCGGACGCACGGGGGGACGGCACCAACCATGACGACGCAGGACAGAGGAACCCATGTCGGGCCGGAGGAAGCTCCGGCACCCTGGGCGTCGTTCGTGCCCGACCACATCCGCCACCTCGGAGACCTAACCACCTCGCCGGTGGGTTGGGAGCGACGGTTCGAGGCCGCGGTCCTCTTCGTGGACATCTCTGGCTTCACTCCTATGAGCGAGCAGCTCGGCAAGTACGGCACCGTCGGCACCGAGGAGTTGAGCGCCATCCTGAACGGCTATTTCGGACCGATGGTCGACCTCATACGCTCCTTCGGCGGCGACATCGCCAAGTTCGGTGGCGATTCCCTGACCGTTCTCTTCCCCTGCACCGGGCCAACGAAGGGGGCCGTTGTTCGCCGTGCGATTCAGTGCGCCCACGACATGTTCGACGCAATGAGCGGCTACAGGGCCATTCCCACGCACGCGGGTTTCTTCAGCCTTTCGATCAAGGTCGGTCTTGCTGCCGGTCGGGTGCTCTCGACGGTGGTCGGTGACGCCCGCGTGCGCCTCGACTATGTCGCGGCGGGACGAGCTCTGGACAATGCTGCCGCGGCGGAACACCATGCCGCCCCCGGCGAACTGTGGGCCGACGTCAGCGCCCTCAGGGCTGCTGGACCTGTCAGAGTGCTCGAGACGCGGGGCGCATTCGCCTCCATAGGGCGGCCTCTGAAGCGCGCCCGGCGGATCGGGCGCCAATCCACATCGATTCAGGGCCCCTCCGTGCCCACGGGTTTCGTCCATCCTGCCACCGCCGAGCTGCTCCGGGCCGGTCGAACGGGCTTCATTGCAGAACACAGGCATGTAACCATCATGTTCGTCTCCTTCGACGGCCCCGATTACGACAACGACTCGACTTCCGCTTCGATTCTGCAGGATTACCTTTGCTCGGTCATTCACGTGGTGGATCGCTACGACGGTCACTTTGCCCAAACCGATATGGGCGATAAAGGGAGCAAATTCCTCGTCCTCTTCGGCGCGCCGGTCACACACGAAGACGATGTGGAGAGATCACTCCTCTGCGCGCTGGAACTGAGGAGATTGGGACAAGGACCAATCCGCTGCGGGATCAACTCGGGTTATGTGTTCTGTGGACCGCTCGGGTCGAGCACACGGCAGGAATATGCAGTCATCGGAGACTCGGTAAACCTGTCTGCACGGCTGATGCAACTCGCCGGCCCCGGCGAGATCGTCGTGGGGCCGGCAACCGAGAGGCTCTCACGCGGCGCGTTCGATCTCGAGCCCAAAGGCCTGGTGCGGGTGAAGGGGAAAGCGGAGCCGGTAAGCATCTACCGGCTCCGAAGTCCTGGGGGGCGCCCCTCCTCACAGTCGGCGCAAACCGTCCTTCCGTTCGTCGGCCGGCGAGACCAGCTGATCCTCGCCTCGGGCAAGGCCGAGCGAGCCCTGCAGGGGGAAGGTCAGATCATCGCCTTGGCAGGAGAGGCGGGGATAGGGAAGACGAGGCTGTGTGCAGAGATAACAGAAGCGTCCCGCCTGCTCGGCGCCGAGATTCTCGAGGGGGCCTGCCAGTCCTACGGAACTAAAAGCGGCTACCTCGTATGGCGGACCGTGTGGCGCAACCTCCTCCGAGTCCACGAAAGCGCACCACTACAGGAGCAGCTCGACGGCATGCAGAAGCGGCTTGCGGAAATAGATCCCCTCCTCCTTCCCAGGCTGCCTCTGCTTCGCGCCGTTCTCGACATCCCTATCCAGGACAACGAGACGACCCGGTCGATGGATGCCGAGCTGCGTTCTGATGCCCTCAAGAATCTGTTGCTCGAGATACTTCGCCACGGTGCAGCCACCAGACCTCTGCTGGTAGTGCTCGAGGACTGTCACTGGATCGACCCCGTCTCTCAGGAGCTCCTGGCCTTCCTGGGGCGGAACATCGTTGACCTCCCTGTAGCCATGATCGTTCTCTACCGGTGGCCTTCACAGGACAAGGACCCATTGACCGGTCTCTGGGAGTGGCCGCACCTTAGCCAAATAACGCTGACGGAGCTCGAGTCCAACGACGTGCGAGCTCTTGTGGATGCGAAACTCGACGAGCTATTCGGGGCCGGGCACGACCCCCTTCCGGAGATGACCGAGCGAGTCACCCAACAAGGCCAGGGCAATCCCTTCTACATCGAGGAGTTGTTGAACTTCATCCACGCCGAAGGCCCCGGTAGCGGCCAACCAGATCGCACCCCCGAACTTCCGGCAAGTTTGCATGCGTTGATCATGGCGCGCATAGATCAACTTTCAGAAGGTCATAAAACGACGTTGAAGGTTGCAAGTGTGATCGGGCGAATATTCAGGTCACACTGGATATGGAGCAGCTACCCCGCCGCAGGGCCCTCGAGCGTAGTGGCAAGGCAACTCGAAGAGCTCGCGCGCGCCAGTATGACGAGCCTGAGGGCGAGGGAACCCGAGATGGAGTACATGTTCAGGCACGCTATAGGCCACGAGGTCACCTACAACAGCCTCACCTTCGCCCTCAGGGAGAGCCTTCACGAGCTGATAGCCGGTTTCATCGAGCAAGCGTACTCATCCGACTTGGAGGGCTATCTAGACATCCTCGCCCACCACTTTTCACATACCGGCAACACACTCAAGCAACGCCATTACTATCGCTCCGCCGCCGACCGGGCAAGAGCAATCTTCAACAACGAGGTTGCTCTCGATTGGTATCGGCGACTTCTCCCGTTGGTGGGTGACTCCGAGCGATCAGAGGTCATGAGAAGCCTGGGCCAGATATATCAACTGGTCGGCAGATGGGATGCGGCCGCCCAATCATTCAGAGACGCTCTGGATCTCGCCCGTGAAAAAGAAGACGCCATCGGACTGGCTGAAGCACAGTGCGCCCTTGGATATCTACTGACGTTCACGGCCACATACGGGGACGCGCTGGAGCTTCTCGAACAAGCTGGGAGGGGGTTCGCGGACGCCGGCGCTAACGAGGGTGAGGCCCGGACCCTCGAGTACATGAGTCACACCTATTTCCACCTCGCAGACTACGGGGGTGCGCTCGATCACGCACGGCGTCACCTTGATATCGCCCATCGTCTCGGCGACAAGCGAGCCACGAGCGACGCCCTCGAAAACATGGGCCGGGCGCACTGGCATCGTGGTGAGCATGACTCCGGCTTGAAGTGTCTGCACGAAGCGCTGGATACTGCCACGGACACAGGCTACGACCGGGGAATAGTTCACGCGTGCAACGACATCGCAGGACTGTATGCCGAGCTCGGAAAAACGGAGCGGGCACTTGGCTACCTGCATCAGGCCCTGGAGGTCGCGAACCGAACGGGCTACCGGCTCCTGCTCAGTATGGGCACAGGCAACGCAGGTATCCTCTATCGTAATCAGGGCGACTACGAGCGCGCACTCGATTGTCTTCTTTACTCTGCCGAGTCCGCAGTCGAAATGGGAGACAGGCCGGGGGTCGTCAACGGTTTGTCGGAGCTTGCGCTTCTGATGAGTGATCAGGCTCGGTTCCAGGAAGCGGAAACGCTCTTCGGCATAGCGACGCTCTTCGGGCGCGAGCTGGCGTCTCCTCATTTCTTGTGCTTCTGCCTTCTACACTATGCCGAGCTGCTCAGCTCCCAGAGTCGTCATCTTGAATCGCAGCCCCTTGCGGTGGAAGCGCTCGATATTGCCACTCGAGTAGAGGACAACGAGGTTCTCTTTGGAGCAGCGGTGCTGGTGGTTCGGCTCGACGTGGCCTTCGGACGCATCACAACCAGAGCGGCGGCCGAGAGACTCAGGTCCATGCTGGCGCAATGGGGCCAAGCTCATGAGCAAGCCGCTCTCCACTACGAGTTATGGCGCCTCACGGGTGACGAAATCTCCGCCCGTAAAGCTGCCGTTCTCTATGGCGAGCTGCACCAGTCCACCTGCAACGTGTTCTACAGCAGTCGTCGCTCGGAGCTCACGGGAGAGCCTTCGCCCGACCCTCCACCACTTCCGCCGCTCCCCGGGGCACTGATGGGCCGGCGGAAGGACGATCTCGACGCTCTGCTTCAGAAAGCCGGCCTGCTGTTCTCGGGTGTGTGATGGCGCATCCATAACCTGCAGCCTCCTTCGCCCGGTCTCCCGGTGAACGGGAGGCGCCATGGCTTGCGGCTTGGCCGTAAGGTCGGGGAATGGTCGACAACGCCGATGATCTGTTCGGATTGCCACTCGCCGAGTTCACCTCGTCGCGCAATGACCTCGCCGCCCGCGTCGCTGCCAGTGGAGACAAGGCTGAAGCACGCGCCATAAAGTCCCTCCGTAAACCCAGCGTCGTTGCGTGGACATTGAATCAGTTGTCGCGTCGCCACAAGGAAACGGTTCAACTGCTTGTCGACACCTACGGCGGCGTCGGGACCGCCGGGAGCGCTGAGGACGTACGTTCGGTGGCTGAGACGAGAAGGCGACTCGTTACCGAGCTTGTGGATGCCGCCGGGAACCTACTTGCAGAAGGCGGTTCGGCGTCGTCTCAGACAACCTTGCAGAAGGTGTCACAGACACTCTACGCAGGCGGCGACGAGCAGGATCACGAGCTGCTGCTGCAGGGACGTCTGGTGAGTGAGCTCGGTTCTCCCAGCCTCGACTCCGCCTTCGGTCTGTTGCCGTCGACAGACGAGGGACCGGCCGCGCCGAACGAAATCGACAAAGACCTCGAGATGCTGCGACGGGAGGCGGCGGCCGCCGAGCATTCCGCGGTGCAACTCGAGGAGGCCGCCCGCCGATCGGAAGCAGAGGCGGACCGCGCTCGAGCGGAGCTGGCCGGCGCCGACGAGAGAGCTAGCCGGGCGAGGAGGGAGGCCGACGCGGCGCGCAACATGGCCGACGAGGCCGGGATCAAGCTGGAAGAGGCCCCCAATGCAACCCACGGGCGGGACCCCTCGCCTTAGAATCGAGAATCGAGAATCGAGAATCGAGGCCATAGGCTCGGGGGCAACAGAATCGAGGCCATAGGCTCGGGGGCGACGTCGTTCGGAGGATCATGATCATCTTTGGAAGGCTGGTAGCCAGGCTAATCGTCGCCAGGGCGCTCTTCTCGTCACTGCGGTCGAGAGGGCCGGCCACCTCAACCGGGGAGGTCGCAGAGCACCCCACGACGGAGCCGGCGGACGCATCTTCGGGCCGGGAGCCGACCGTCGACGATCTGCCGGACGGCCCCATCCCGTCGCAACAACAAGGTCCGCCGGGGCCCGACTCGCCGCTGGAGCTCCCTGCACCCGATTGGCGCGAAACGATCGTGCGCACCGTCAAAGAGATCAAGGGTGATCGCGTGACGCTTGTCGCCGCGGGAATGGCCTATTACTTCTTCCTGGCGATCTTCCCGGGTTTGATCGCCGCGGTGGGCGTCCTGGGGCTGGTCGATGTGAGCGACGCCTTCCTCGACGAAGTCACGTCGTCGATCTCATCGACGCTTCCCGGAAGTGCCGGCACCATCCTTACGACCGCGCTCAACGATGCGCAGAACGCTCCGGAAGGGGCGTCCTTGGTCGCCGCTGTCTTTGGAATCGGGGTGGCGTTGTGGAGTGCTTCCTCCGGCATGGTTGCGATGCAATCCGGGATGAACATCGCCTACGACATACCTGAAGACAGAAAGTTCGTGATGAAGAGGCTGGTTGCCTTCGCCCTGATCATCGTCACCGGCGTGCTGGGGGCCGTCCCAACGCCGTTCTTTTCCTTCGGGGATTCGACCTTCTTCAACGTCTTGGGTTGGTCTGTGACCGTGATCGCGTTGATCTTGATGTTTTCCATCTTCTACGCCATCGGCCCCATGCGTGACGCGCCCTACTGGAAATGGGTGAGCCCCGGGGGCCTCGTGGGCGCCTTCATCTGGCTGGCAGCCGCCATCGGACTGTCGGTATATGTCGGAGGCCTGGGCAACTACGCCAGGACCTACGGAGAGCTTGGTGGAGTCGTCGTGTTGATCTTGTGGCTCTACCTGAGCGCGCTTGCGATCCTCATCGGAGGTGAGCTCAACGCCGAGCTTGAACGGCAGAGCGCCCTGCGAACCTCAACCGAGGTGCAGGGCATCACGTAGCACCTGCAGCGAGAGCGTCCCGGCGCGCCTAGCCTGGCCGTCACTGTGCAATAGGTCACACGACCACGAGGAGGTCACCTTGCAGATCGGGATGGTGGGGCTGGGCCGGATGGGCGCCAACATGACTACACGCCTGCTCGGCGGCGATCACGATGTTGTGGTCTACGACGTGAACCCCGAAGCGGTCGAGAAGTCCGTCGCAGAGGGCGCGACCGGAGCAGACTCGCTGGCCGACCTCGCCGGCAAGCTCCGTGCGCCGAGGGCGGTGTGGGTAATGGTTCCGGCGGGGACCATCACGACAGAGACGATAGACACGCTGGCGCCGCTTCTCGAGCCGGGTGACGCTCTGATCGACGGAGGCAACTCCCGCTACACCCAGAGCATGGAGCACGCCGCCAACCTCGCGGCAAAAGACGTTGGCTTTGCAGACGCCGGGACCTCAGGCGGGATCTGGGGCCTCAAGAACGGTTACTGCATCATGGTGGGGGCCGAAGAGGACACCTTCAAGCGCCTCGAGCCCATCTTCGCCACGCTCGCGCCCGACAACGGCTACGCGCACGTCGGCCCCCCCGGAGCGGGTCACTTCGTCAAGATGATGCACAACGGCATCGAGTACGCAATGATGCAAGCCTACGGCGAGGGCTTCGAGCTGCTGCGCTCCAGCGCTCATTTCGAACTCGACCTGGGTCAGATCGCCGAGGTGTGGCGTCACGGCAGCGTCGTGCAGTCGTGGCTGCTCGACCTTGCGGCCTCCGCTCTCACCAAGGATCCCGACCTCTCCAGCCTGGACGACTACGTCGAGGACTCCGGCGAGGGACGCTGGACGATAGAGACCGCCCTCGAAAACGCGGTGCCGGCTCCGACCATTGCCCTGTCGCTCTTCAGGCGCTTCTCCTCCCGCCAGGACGAGTCGTTCTCGAACAAGCTGCTGGCCGCACTCCGCAACGAGTTCGGGGGGCATCCGGTGCACGCGGCCATGGACCGCTAGCAGGAGCCCCCGAGCTCGAGGGCCACCGCCACCGCCACAGGACCATCGTGGGAGATGGAGATCTCGACCCGGCGCGCCGCTTCGCCCCCTTGAACCTCCACACTGGGCGCGCCGTGCTCGTTGCGGCTCACCTCGATACGGCGCGCCCAGGCCACCAGCGGCCCAAGGCCCAACGCCTTGATTACAGCCTCCTTCGCCGCGAGGGTCCCGGCGAAATGCGCCGCCGGCTCCGGGAACGAGCGGCAGTAAGTCCGCTCCTGCTCGCTGAACAACCGCTCCTCGAGCACCGGAAAGCGCTCGAGGCTGGAGCTCAGGCGCGCGACATCGACGACATCGACGCCCAGCACGCTACGCCGGCCTGAAGGCCAGACACGAGTTCTGCCCGCCGAAGCCGAAGCTGTTGCTCAGAGCCAGGCCGGGTTTGACCTCCCGCGGCCCCTCGGGCACATAGTCGAGGTCGCACTCGGGATCCGGTTTGTCGAGGTTGTTCGTCCCGGGAACGATCCCCTTCTGCAGCGCCAGCACGACCGCCGCAGCCTCGATCGCCCCGGCGGCTCCCAGAAGATGGCCCGTCTGCGACTTCGTCGAAGATATGGGTATGCGCTTGGCTTCGGTCCCGAACGCGTTCTTGATCGCCAACGTCTCGATCCGGTCGTTGAAGGGCGTGCCGGTCCCATGGGCGTTGATGTAGGCGACCTCCTCGGGCGTGGCCCCCGCGTCGGCCAGCGCAGCCCGCATGGCGCGCTCGGCGCCCAGGCCTTTGGGGTCGGGTTGGGTGACGTGATAGGCGTCCGCCGAGGCGCCGTAGCCGACCAGCTCGGCCATGACCTCGGCTCCCCTGCGCTCGGCCGAGGCGGGGCTTTCGAGCACCAGGAC
>JACDDL010000241.1 GCA_013817045.1 Actinomycetota bacterium
CCGAGCCCGAACAGGCACGCCGCGATCCCGGCCCAGCCGAGCCAGCCCACGCGGCGGCGCCCCGTCCATGCAAGGTAGAAAGCGAAAGGCAACAGCACGGCGCCTATGCCGGCATAGGTATTCGCGTTGCGCGGGAATGACCGCATTCGAGCGACGGTACTGGCGGTTCCAAAACCGATGTTGTCGTAGAGAAGCTCGACGCCGCGTTGTTCGAGTTGGTCCTGCCATGGCCGTGCGGAACCCTGGAATCGGACAATCAGTTTCTTGGGAAAAGCCCTGAACCTGGGTTGGAACACCTCGAAGGCCGGCAGGCGGGGGTCGCGCTTGGCCAGGGCGTCGATCTCGCGTTTGAGCTCGAGCCCACCGCCTTTGCTCGATTTTTCGTCCTTGATCATCCCGACGTTGTTCTCGAAGGCGTCCACGCCGTAGGCGCGTTCAACCTGCCGTGCGGTTGCTTTGTCCTGGAGATCCTCGAGCGGCAAGCCTGCCCACACCGCGATCACGGCAACCGTGAGGACCACGACGTAGGTGACGAGCCCGATGACCACCCTGGAGCGGTCGTCGAGATCGGCCAGCGTGTCGACCGCAGCCAGCAGTATTCCGCTGGCGAGGACCTGCAAGGCCAAGAGCAGTGTGAAATGCCTCGCATCGGCGGCACTTATCACGAGGGCGCCCAACATGGTCCAGACGAGCAGCCCCGCGGGAAGCAGGGGCCACCTCCCTCCCCGCGGCCACCTCCTTGCCCGCACCAGAGCGACGCCCCAACGGACGACGACCGCGCCCCACCCTGCGAGGATGACGAACGGGAGCATGTCGACGAGCCATCCGGCAAGACCCATGTACAGGGGTGACACGAATGCCCATGGATACGGCAGCCCGATGGCAACGGCAACCGCCGCTCCTGTGAAGCACCACAGCGCAACTACTCCTGCACCCAGCGCCCAGGCGATCAGCCCGGCGACCAGACTCGCCAGGGTCAGCCCCCAGAGCCACCGTCCGACACTGCCGGAGTGTTGCGACGGCAGACGATCGAGCCACATCGAACGGCCTCTCGATGGAGGGAGCACGGACAACCCGAGCTACAGGTAACCGAGGTTGCGCAAAGACTCCTCGATCTGCTGCTCTTCATCGGCCGAGTAGGGGGATGACTCGGTCCCGGCGCCCGCAAGCGGAAGGTCCATGGGTCTGACGGCAACGGGCCGTCCGGCGACCATGCCCTCGGGGAGCGCCTCGGTGATGACGCGGCCGTCCATAACGGGAAGATCCAGACCGGCCAGGTACAGGGTCGTGGGAGCGATGTCGAGCACGCTGGCCGTCAGGCCGGACGCGTCCGGCACCCCGGGCCCGGCCACCCCGAAGATCCCGTTCATGTGATGAAAGCCTCGCGGCAGCGCCCGGTAATCGGTCAGCACATTCGAGGAGTAGAGCCCCTCGGACAGCTCATAGGTGTAATCGCGGCAGACGGGAAAGAGATCGGGGCCATCGGCGGCCTCGGGCCCTTCGATGACCTCTTCCCTCTTGAACATGCGATCGAGGACCGGCGCGCCGTCGTCGGGGTCGACCAGGTCGTGGAACCCGGCCGTGATCTCGTCTCGCACCGCCTCGTAGTCGGACGGGCCCACGATGCCCCCCGACTCCCGGCCCTCGAGGTTGACGTAGATACCCTGCTGCGGGTTGGGTGCGGAGAAGGCCCTGGTCTTCGACCAGTCGATGGATGAGTGGGCTGCGCCTTTCGCCCGCCGCCACACCGACTTCGGCACGACGCCCTTTGCCTTGCGGGCGAGCCGGCGTAACCCCGCCGAGCTGCCGACGGCGCCGGCGCCGCCGACCGAAAGCAGCCCCCATTCCTTCAGGGCGAGGTTGACGTTGACGACCTTTTCCTTGGGCCCGAAGCCGTGATCCGACATCGTTACGGTGAAGCCGTCCGGGCCCGCCCATCCGAGGAGGTCGGACATCACCGCGTCCATCTCGTCCAAGAAGCTCCAAATGCGCTCCCGGATGCGCCCGGCCTCGGCGCGCCGGTAGTGCTCGCAGCGCGGGTCTATGTACTTGTAGTGGGAGTGCATGAGCCGATCCGGGGCCTCGAGAACGACGAAGAGAAGCGGCACGTCTCCGCGCTCGGCCAGGAGGAACTGCAGAGCACGGCGTTTCCTGGACAGGTTCTCGGACAGCCGGTCGATGATCGCGGTTGTCTTGTAGTCCTCGTCGTAGTCGACCGTGATGTCGATTGCATAACCCCCCGCGACCCTGGCGATGTCATCGGCGAGCTCCGGAGGATGGGTGAAGTTCTCCGGGGTGGCGCCTCCGCCTTCGGGTGTCAGCATGCCGGCGACGGAGAAGCCGTCCACGCTAGGGGGTGGATAGGTCATGGGCACGTTGAAGACCCCCATGCTCGTGCCCTGAGCGTTGGCGGCGTTCCAGATTGCCGGCGCCTTGACCCGGTCGAGCCGGACGAGCCCACCCGGATCTTGAGCGTGCCCCAGAGTGAATCCGAAGATGCCGTGGCGTCCCGGGTTGACCCCCGTGAAGATGGACGTCCATCCCGGAGGCGTGTAGGGGGGGTGGGTCGAGGTGAGGACACCGGACGCACCTTCGTGCAGAAGCTTCTTCAGCGTCGGCATGTGCCCCTCTGCAAACGCGGGATCGAGGATGTTGTAGGTGACACCGTCGAGGCCGAGCATCAATACCTTGCTCATGCGTTACGTCGCAACCGTCTCCGGAGGACCAGAAGGGTCCCGGCGGTCAACATCGCCACCCCGATCGCGAGTGAAGGGGCGACGAAACCGGTCACCGGGCCGAAGATGAATACGATCGCTCCGATGTCGGGCGTACCGGGCGTCGGCTGCAACCTCCGGCGCGCCAGGGCTTGGGACCACCTCCCTCCCAGGGTCGTCTGGGGTTCGCCCCGGGTCTCTCCGGAGATGTCGGCAAAGAAGAACGCAATCACCACGTAGGCGATTCCCAACCAGAAGCTCCCGCCGGTTCCGAAGCGCCACAGATAGACCGCCAGGCCCAGAGACGCACTGACCCGGCGCACTGCGTCGGCCAGCTCGTCGAGCATCTCGCCACGGGCGCTGGCGGTGCCGAGCGCTCTCGCCACCTTGCCGTCGACGCAGTCGAACAAGAAGGCGAGGTAGAAGAGCACAGCCCCGCCGATAAGCCCCACACGCGACCCCGATGCATACGCGAAGCCGATCGGGACGGCAAGCAGCACCGAGACCACGGTTGCCTGATCGGCCGTCATGAGCCTCCGGTCGGCAAACCTCTGCGCCAGCGGGACCGCGATGGGATCGACCGCGAGGACGGTCCACCAGTAGTCGCGTTTCTTGGTCTTCATGCCGGTCGCGGCGGCACTGCTCATCCCACAGCCTGCAGGGGGCCAGGCGCGCCGTCCTCAGAGGCCGGGTCTATCAAACCCCTGCCGCGGCTCTGCTCCCACGCCCCCACGACTATGCCGGTGACGAGACCGGGATCCCGGCGCACGATCGCCTTGACCACGTTGTGGATCAACAGCCCCAGCAGCCCCCACCACAAAGCCCCTTTGTGCCTGAGGTCCTGCGGCATGTTCTTTCGATGCAGATAGAAATGGTTTGCGAGCTTCATACGTTCGAGCTTGCGGGACGGCATGCGGTCGGTGCCGGTCTTGAAGTGATCGCATCTGGCCCTGGGCGTCTGGATGAGGACGTAGCGGCGCGAGACCCTGTAGGAGAAGTCGATGTCCTCCTGGCTGGCGTAGCCCGAAAGCGCTTCGTCGAAGCGCTCGTGGTCGAATACCTCGCGACGAAATGACATAAAATAACCGACGAACGCCTCCTGTTTCCGGACGCCCACCGACTCGGAGGTCCCCTCCAACCAGAACCCGGCTCTTACCCGGCCGCTCGCCTCCGGCCACCAGGCGCCGATGCCGAAGAGCTTCCGCCACATGATCGAGATACGCGGAGGGCGAGCGGGGTGGACCGGAGCGGCCCTGACCCCGCCAAGCTCGGGGCCCCAGCGGTCGTATTCCCCGAGGATGACCTCGTGGCAGTCGGGGGCGAGAGAGACATCGTCATCGACCAGGAAGACGGGATCACCCGTGGTGCGATCGAGTCCGACATTTCTCTGCCTGGGCAGGCCTCGTGGCGCGGGATGCATGTAGTCGAGGCGGAG
>JACDDL010000063.1 GCA_013817045.1 Actinomycetota bacterium
GGCACCTCTACGACGGTGGGCTCCACGAAGTTGCCGCGCGCCAGCTCGTCCTCTTGAATACGCGCGCCGCCTGCGATCACCCGGCCCTCTTCCTGTGCCTGGGCCGCGGCCGATTCGAATCGTTCGACCGCTGCGGCGTCGATGACGGGGCCGACGTACACGCCCGCTTCGAGCGGGTTCCCAACGCTGGTCTCTTTGGTCTTTGCGACCAGCTGAGCGACGAAATCGTCGTATACGGGGCGTTGGACGAGCACACGCGAGCACGCCGAGCACTTCTGTCCGCTGTAACCGAATGCCGAGCGGAGCACTCCGTCGGTCGCCTTGTCGATGTCGGCCCGGGCGCTGACGATGGCCGGGTTCTTCCCGCCCATCTCCACGATCACCGGCTTGGGCCAATCCTTTGCGATGTTCTTGTAGATCTTCATCCCGACTTCATAGGAGCCCGTGAACGTGAGGCCTGCGACATCAGGATTCTCGTGCAGGTCCTGGCCCACCGTCTCGCCCGGTCCGGTCAGGACGTGCACCACACCGGCGGGAACGCCTGCCTCGTGCAGGATCTCGTAGAGCTTGAGAGCGATCCCAAAGCCCTGTTCGGACGGCTTGAGGACGACGGTGTTGCCGGCGGCCAATGCTCCACCGACGGGGCCCGCCGACAGGGCGATCGGGAAGTTGAAAGGAGAGATCACCGCCCACACACCGTACGGACGAAGCACGCTGCGCGTCTTCTCCTCGTCGCTGAGTTGGCCCATAGGCACCGAGAAGCCCTCGTGCTCTTCCATCTGGTGGCAGTAGTAGCGGATGAGGTCGGCGGCTTCCTCGACCTCACCCAGCGCCTCGAGCTGGTTCTTGCCGACCTCGAGAGCGGTCAGCGCGCCGAGTTCGAAGACACGCTCGGAGATCAGGTCCGCTGCCTGCCTGAGAATCTCGACTCTCTCCTGCCACGGCTTCTGAGACCATTCGGGATAAGCCTCTTTGGCGGCGGCCACGGCGTCCCGGGCGTCTTCCCTTGTTGCCTGCGCGAAGTGTCCGATGATGATGTCGTTGTCGATCGGGGAACGCTCTTCGGCGCGCCCGGCGCCGTTGCGCTCCTGCCCGTTCACATAGAACGGATGGTCCTTGCCGAGCCAGGACTTGGCCTTCTCGATCCCCTCTTCGTATCTCTTGGTCATCTCCTCATTGTTCGACGAGATGGTCGCGTAAGTCACCTTGAATCCGTCTTCAGCCACGCCGGCCTCCTCTGCTCGATGAAGTCCTATCTTGTCTCTGCTTCTTCCTCGGGCCACACACGCTTGCCCTTGATCCAGGTTCCGAGCACATGCGTCGAGGCAAGGTCCTCTGCTTCGCATGCCTCCGGATCGCGGTCCACTGCGATCAGATCTGCCCACCGGCCGGGTTCGATGGCGCCCGCAACCTCGCCCTGCCCGCCAAGGTCCCGGGAGCCCAGGGTATGCATCCTCAGGGCTTGACCGGCGGTGATCCGTTCGGCCTCGACGTGGTGCATACAGAGGGCTTGCATCTGAAGGAACGGGTCGAGAGGGGTGACGGTCGAGTCGGAACCGGCGCCGAGGGTCAGGCCGGCACGGCCCATCGTCCCGAAGCGATTCATGTCCAGCGCGCGCTGCTCGCCTATCCGGGCCGAGTAGAGGCCGTCGGCGCCGCCCCAGAATGCGTCGAAGGCCGGTTGGACGCTTATCTTGAGACCGAGGCGGCGCGCCCTGGCGATATGGTCGTCGCTTGCACACTCGAAGTGCTCGATGCGGTGTCCCTGCGCCGCTACTGCTGCCTCGCCGGACTCCGCCGCCACCTTCTCCCATGCGGTCAAGGCCTGTTCGATGGCAGCGTCTCCGATTGCGTGAACGCCGGTCTGGAGACCGGCCCGCTGGGACCGCGTGAAGAAATCGAACAGCTCCTCATCGGTGCGGTAGGCAATGCCGTTTGGAGGAGTACCGGCGGGAGGCGCCGAGACGTATCCATTCTTCATCCAAGCCGTGTGCGATCCAAAGGAGCCGTCGAGAAAGAAGTCGCCTCCGATCCGGCCGAGGTTCATCGACTGGACACGTTCGACATCGCCGGAGGCAACGTAGATCAAGACATCCAGAGCGACCCCGGCAAGGGCTTCGCGCAGGACCGACAATGACGACCAGCCGCGCCATTCAGCCACGTACATCTCGTGCACGCTTGCAACACCTTTCGAGTAGGCGAGCTGTACGGCTGCGGTGATGGCGTCGCGTTGTTGCGGTTCGGGGAGGTTGGTGTCGAACCACCGCCACGCCTCGGCAGCCGCTTGCTCTCGGAGGTAACCCGTCGGCCGGCCGTCATCGTCGCAATCGACGCCCTCGAGCTTCCCGATGGACAGATGATCGAGCAGCGCCGAGGACACGATGCACGAGTGCATGTCGGCGCGCGCCAGAAGCGCAGCACGCTCCCCCACCGCCGCGTCGAGATGATGGCGCGTCACCGGTTCGTCCAGAGGATCTTCGAAGTTGCCTCCGAACAGCAAACCGTCGTCCGAGCGCGCCCGCTCTGTAAATGCCTCGAGGATGGGCGCCGAGCGGTGCTGGCCCCGAAAGTCCATCCCCTTCCGATACAGCCCGGTGGCCGGGAGGTGCACATGCGCGTCGCAGAACGCAGGGATGAGGGTCGCCCCATCCAGCTCGACCGTGCGGTCACATCCGGGTTCGTCTGGCCGGAGGCCGATCGCCTCGATCAGGCCGTCGGCGACGAGAACCCAATCGGCATGTCCGGGGGCGTCCAATGTCTTGACCCGGCCGCCCCGGAACAAGGTGCCGCTCATCGCGCGATCAAGCGGTCGCAAGCCCGGCGGTCCGCTTGCGCCAGTACGCTTTGCCCTCTTCGGGAAGACCGGAGATCGGATCGTAGTACTCATGGGTGCGCGTGGTCGCCTCAGGATCGTCCCACTCGATGCCCGTCCGATAATTCTTGGTCCAATAGGAGATTCCGTTGATGCGGTCGTAAGAATCGACCTGATGGACCCAGCGCTTGCCGACGAACGGAACGTCGCACACTATGCGCGGGGTGGCGAATCCGGGCAGATAACCCATGATCGCGTGCTGCAACCCCTGCGCCTCGTGGACCGGGATCCTCCAATGCTCGGAGTTGGGGATCAGGTCGCACATGTAGAAGTAATAGGGCATCACTTTAGCGTCGTCGAGCAGACGGAAGCAGAGGTCCAGAAGCGCATGCGGGGTCGTGTTGACGCCGCGCAACAGGACGCCCTGGTTGCGCACGTCCCGTACGCCGGTTTCGAGAAGCTTCTTTGTGGCCTTGGCGACCAAAGGGGTGACGGAGTTGGCATGGTTGACGTGAGTATGGATCGCCAGGTCGGTCCCGTGCTCGATGGCTTTGTGGGCGAGGCGTTCGATACCGAACAGAACTTCGTCCTGGAGGAAGTGCTGCGGCAGCCCCATGAGACCCTTTGTCGCAAGCCTGATATCGCGGATGTGGTCCATTTCGATGAGCGAACCTACAAATGACTCGAGGTGGCCGATTGGAAGGTTGGCCACGTCGCCGCCCGAAACCACGACGTCACGCACAGTGGGGGTCGCGCGCAGGTAGTCGATGATCGCCTGGTAACGCTCTTTCTGCTTGAGCTCGAAGCGGTACTTGATGAACTGAGGGACGTTGTTCCCCACGAGGTCCATGCGCGTGCAATGCCCGCAGTACTGCGGGCATGTAGAGAGAAGCTCGGCGAGCACCTTGGTGGGATAGCGGTGTGTAAGGCCCTCGGCGGCCCACATGTCTGCCTCATGGAGGCTGTCACGCTCCGCGGTGGGATGGCTGGGCCATTCCGGGTCGCGATCCGCAAAGGCTGGGATCATGTAGCGCCGGATCGGGTCTTTCCAGAGATCCCGCTCTTCCATGGTGTTTAGCATCTGGGGTGGCACCAGCATCGACATCGTGGCCCGTTCGCGCTGGTCCCGGTCGATCGATGCGGCCAGGTCCTCGGGGAGAAGCTCGCCGAGGGCGCGCCGAAGGCCGTCGAGGTTCTTCACGCTGTGCTGGCGCTGCCACTTGGCGCTGTTCCAGTCGGACTCGGTTACGTCCCTGTAGCCGGGCAGCCGCGTCCAGTCGGGCTCGACGAAGGGCCGCGTCAACGGGTATGTGTAAGGCTGTTCGGAGGCGTGCGCCTGGGGCACTCGGCGCCCCGGCCGCCCCGTCGCGGCCTGGTCGATAGCATCGACAGCCATGGGGCATCCTCCTTCGGGTGAGTGATGCGGGTGGGGAAGACAGTCTAACCGAATTCGATTAGGCTTGAAGCCGCTTTCACGGAAGGATATTCGGAATGGACGTCACCGACCGCAGGATCATCGGACAGCTACAGCGCAATGCCCGGCTGACCTATGCCGATGTGGGCGCCTCGGTCGGCCTTGCCGCGTCGTCGGTTCACGACCGGGTACGCAAGCTCGAGCGGGCGGGGGTCATCCGGGGCTATCGGGCGGAGGTCCAATTGGACCGGGTGGGGTGGCCCATCACCGCCTTCGTGAGCCTCGCCCTCAGGGCATCCTCCCCCACCGACATCCCGGGGCGGGTGGCGGAGTTGCCGATGGTCGAATCGTGCTACTCGGTTGCCGGTGAGCGCTCCTACGTGCTCGTCGTCCGAGCGCCCAGCACCCGTGCACTCGAGGAGTTGCTCGATGATCTCAGAGGCAAGCTCGAGGTCGTGACGAGCTCGACGGTCGTGCTCTCCACGCCATTCGAGCACAGAGCCGTGGTGCCCACGTCGTGAGGGTCGAGGATCGGAGCGGAGAGCCATTGGAGGAGACGACGCTGATCGTCGACGACGACGAGCTCATCGATCTGCTCCAGGGCCTTGCAGACCTCGTGGAGGGCAAACGGGCGCACCTTCACTTCAGTCAGCCGGGGGGCCCGCAGCTCGTGGTGCGTCACGGCGACACCGCCGCCGACCCGATCGAACGCGGCACCGATTGGTGGGTGGGGCCGCTGGTTCTCTTCGGTGCCCTGTTCGTGATCATCGGCGCCGTAACGGTCTTGCGCTGGGCGGTAGGCCTAATCGCCTGAGCGCGCACTGCGGCCGCGAGGGCCCGGCGTACAATCATCCTCGGCAGGGTTACCCTGTGGCCGGCGCCGGCCCGCCGCTCCGCCCCCGTGCCCCGCATCGTCCGATGTTCACGCCGAGGGAGGCCCGCGACGACCGTGCAGCAGAGCTTCACCGTGGGGGTCGAAGAGGAATATCAGATCATCGATCCGGGGACCCGCTCCCTCAAGCAAAGGGCCGAAGCGATCCTGTCCCGGGCGGAGAGCTCGCCGGTGAACGTCGAGGCCGAGCTACAGCTGTCCCAGGTCGAGATCGGCACGCCGGTCTGCGATGACCTGGCGCAGGTGCGCGCCGAGCTCGTGCGCTCGAGGCGTGCAGTCGGCGCCGCCGCCGCCGAAGAGGGCATGCTGATCGGAGCGGCAGGCTCGCACCCACTGGCCGACCCCGCCGACCAGGCGATCACCCCCACGGAGCGGTACCTCGGCATGGCCGAAGACTACGGACAGCTGGCCAGAGAGCAGATCGTCTTCGGATACCACGTCCACATCGGCATGGACGACCGCGAAGCCGCCGTGCAGACCATGAACCGGGTGAGGGGCTGGCTGTCTCCGATGCTGGCGCTCGGAGGATCATCGCCCTTCTGGATGGGACGCGACACCGGCTACTCGAGCTACCGCACCGACGTGTGGGGGCGATGGCCCATGGCCGGCTCCCCCGAGGTATTCGGATCGTGCTCCGAGTACGAAGAGGTGATCGATCTACTGGTCACGACCGAGAGCATCGCCGAAGAAACCCGCATCTACTGGGACGTGCGGCCTTCGTCGCGCTTCGACACCCTCGAGTACCGGGTCACCGACGTCTGCATGAGCGTAGACGAAGCGGTGATGATGGCGGGCCTCGCGCGCGCGTTGACCCGCAGGTGTTACGAGCAGGCCATACGCGACGAGCCCGTCCCGGTAGTTCGTCCGGAGTTGCTGAGAGCAGCAAAATGGCGCGCGGCGCGTTACGGGCTCAACGCCACTCTCGTCGATGTGCACGGGCAGAGATCACGACCCGCCCATGAGGTCATCGACGATTGGCTCGGCTTTCTCCGGCCCTCCCTCGAAGACAACGGGGACTGGGCGGAGACCTCCGCGCTCGTGCACCAGACCACCGAGCGCGGCACCGGGGCAGCGCGCCAGCGGGACGCTTTCGGGCGAAGCCGGCGGCTGGAGGACGTCGTCGACCTGATCGTGGCCGAAACCGGCGCGGCATAGTGGGGGCTCCTGAAGGAAACCGGGCTCGTGATTTCAGCCTGGGCGTCGAGGAGGAGTATCAGATAGTCGATCCCCAGACCTTCGCGCTGACCCAACGCGCCGAACCGGTCCTGTCCAACGCGGAGATCTCCGCCGGAGGGATTCACCCCGAGCTCAACCTGTCTCAGGTCGAGATCAGCACCGCGGTGTGCAACACACTGGCGGAAGTCCGCGCCGAGCTCACGCGCTCGAGAAAGGAGCTCAGCACTGCTGCGGAAGCTGCGGGCGTTCAGATAGCGGCGGCCGGCACGCATCCTTTCTCGCACTGGAGCGATCAGACCGTCACGCCCACAACCCGGTACCTCGCCATGGAACGCGACTACGCGCAGCTCGTGCGTGAACACATCGTCTTCGGATTCCATGTTCATGTCGGTATCGGCGACGCCGAGGTGGCGCTGCAGACGATGGAGCGGGTTGCGGTTTGGCTTCCTTTCCTGATCGCCCTTGCAGCCAACTCGCCCTACTGGTTGGGGCGTGACACCGGTTTTGCAAGCTACAGGACAGATATGTGTGACCGCTGGCCGACCGGCGGACTCCCGGAGAGTTTTCGGTCGCGCGACGATTACGAGCGGCTCGTAAAGAGCCTGATCGCCACGGGCAGCATCAAGGATGAGGCCGAGATCTACTGGGACGTGCGCCCTTCGGCGCGCTGGGACACGCTCGAGTTTCGGGTCACCGACGTTTGCAGCTCGATAGACGAGGCCGTGATGGTCACAGGTCTTATCCGGGCGAGCGCCCAGATCTGCCACGAACAGGCCTTCAGCGATGCGCCGCCGGATCTGCCGCGCCCGGAGCTGGCACGCGCCGCCAAGTGGCGGGCCGCTCGATTCGGCATCAACGACACGCTGATCGACCTTCACGAAACCGCCGCAGGGCCGGCCGCCGAGGTGATCGAGAATCACCTGGCTCGATTGCGCCCGTACCTCGAAGCCAACGATGACTGGGACGAGGTCGCCGATCTCGTCCGAGCGACCTTGCGGCGCGGGACGGGTGCGGACCGCCAGCGACGCACCTTCAGGCGAACGGGACGACTCGAGGGCGTGGTCGAGGCCATCGTCACGGAGACGCTCTCCGAGTAGCGAACGTGGTCGAGCGGGACGCAGTTGTTGACATACCGAACACATGTTCGATTCGTCAAGGCATGGAGTGGAGTCAAACTTTCCGGCAGGGGGTTGAGTTGAGGGGTCGGGAAGGATGGCTGGGTGAGCAGACAGCAGAAGCCGTCACGGCAGGTGTCGGTGGACGAGCAGATCCAGGTCGTGTTGGCCGTGTTGAAGGGCGAGTTGTCGCTGGCCGAGGCAGCACGTCGGCATGGGGTGTCCTCGGCGACGGTGGGCAACTGGCGGGACCGGTTCGTCGACGCGGGCAAGGCCGGGATGGACCGTTCGCGGCCCGGCCCCGATGGTGGGCAGTCCCAGACCGAGCGGCGGTTGCGCCACGAGTGCGAGCAGCTGAAGCTCGCTCTCGCGGAGGCGACGGTGCAGCTGCGGATCTGCGCAGTCATCGACTACGCCACCAAGTACTGCCTCGCCGCCACCGTCACCCCGACGTCTCGCGGCCAGGATGCGCTCGGCTGCCTCCGCCGGGCCGTTGTCGAGGCCGAACGGGTGATCGGTGAAGCACCCGCCCGATCGCCGTCGTGACGGACAACGGGCCATGCTTTCGTGGCGTGACCTTCGCTGACGCGTTCGCCGGCGACGACCCGCTGTTCCGTCACGTCCGCACATGGGTGAGGAGCCCACAGACCAACGGCGTGGTCGAGCGGTTCTTCGGCACGCTGAAGTACGAACATCTCTACCGCGCTACCATCGGCGACGGCAACGCCCTCTCGGTCGAAGTCAACCTGTTCCGCCACACCTACAACACTCTGCGACCTCACCAGGCCCTCGACGAACGCACACCACGTGCGGCTTACCTCGCCGTCGAACACTGCGATTAGCGTGTGGCCTTTGGCGGACCCGCTACTTGACTGGGAGGTCCTGACATGACCAGTAAGTTCACCGAGCTTGCGATCGACTGTGCCGATCCCAACGGTCTCGCCTGGTTCTGGTGCTCGGTCCTTGACTACGAGGTGCAAGACGAAGACGACGGAACTGTCACAATTGGCTCCCCTATGGTGCCTGAAGGCAAGAACCACCTTGGCCCAGTGCCACCGACGTTGACATTCGCGCACGTGCCCGAGGGCAAGACCGTTAAGAACAGGCTCCACCTCGACGTCAACCCAACCGACAGGGAGCAAGTCGAAGAGGTCCGTCGCCTGCTCGACCTAGGTGCTCGACACGCCGACGTCGGCCAAGGCGATGAGAGCTGGGTCGTACTTGCCGACCCAGAGGGGAACGAGTTCTGCGTCCTTGCGGGCCGCCGCCCCTGATCGGAGGCCGCACACCGCGCCAGACCTACTTCCGGTCGCCTACCCACGCTCACGCGAACACGATGAGGAGCCCCTCCAAAGATGGAGAATCCCGACCCGAGCAAGATCAAACTCTGCCAACTTCTTGACTCATGACAGGCAACCACCCCTGGAAAAGGGCAATCCGGTGAGGCAACGAACTGAGCTCAAAAGGTCCTCTTGACGGAGGCAACAGGGGGGAAACCCGATCACTCTGCCCCGACCGATCAGCCGTGCGCCCACTCGCCCGTCAAGCGCCCGTCAAGGTCTCAGACTTCCGTGTTACCCGCACCCTTGCACCTACACCTTGAGCGAGATCACGTTCCTGACTACCTCGAAGATCGCGGGGGTGTGGCCCAGCATCTGTCCGTCCGCCTCGATCGGCATAGGACGCTCCGAGGTGATCGACACCCTCACCCGCTTTGCCTCCTTGATGTGTGGGTGCGGGACGTGCGCCCCCTGATAGGTCTTCGGCAACAGCGCAATGGCTTCCCTCTTGGAGGGGAACTGGATCTGAAAGTCGAGGACGCCGTCGGTGGGTGCGGCCCTGGGCGCGATCTTCATTCCACCGGCGAAGAACTGGCAGTTGGCGGCTACCAGGTTGCTCATCGGCCCCCGGTAGGTCCTGTCCGTGAGGTCGACCTCGACCTCGGTGGGCTCGTGCCGGACTACCGACCACCAAAACGCGAGGTGATAATTCAGAGGGTGAAGTACACGGGGGGCCCGAATGGCGCGCCTGACCACCTCCGCCCCCAACCCCACCTCCGCGACATTGGCGAAGTAGCGCTTGTGAGGCCGGCCGTCCTGTTCGTACCGCACACTTCCGAGATCGATGGCGAAAGACTCGGGGCCGTCCAGGTGGGCGACGGCGTGTGCCGGCATGGTCGGAATGCCGAACGTCTTGACGAAGTCGCAGGCGGTTCCTGCGGGGAGGACCCCCAGGGTCGCGCCGGGAACGATCGGCCGGTCGTCGTGGACCATGCCGTTCACCACCTCGTGGATCGTGCCGTCGCCCCCCACGGACACGATCAGCCTGGCTCCCGCCTCGAGCGACCGCTTCGCTATCTCGGTCGCGTGCCCGGGCCGCTCGGTCGGCTTCACCTCATACGGGAGGCCGCGTTGCTCCAACTGCGACCGCACCTCTTGCAGATACTGTTCCGAGCGCCCCCCTCGAGCGTTTGGATTGAAGATCAAGACCATGGGCGACGTCATCGGGGTCAAAGATCCAGCGACGAATAGGCGACCACGCCCCGCTGCAGGCCTTCCAAAGCCGTCCGGATCCTGGCCCCTAGCTCCGCACCCGGCGCTATCTCGGCGAGTTGCCGCAGCAGATCGATGAGCTGCTTCGTGGAACGAACGAAGTCGCCCGGCGCGTCATCGGCGCCGAGCACCTCTTCGAGCGGAGCTCCGGCGGCCCAATGGTGAGCGCGCCGGGCGAAGCCGGGGTCCGGCTCGCGGGTGAGCTCCAAGCCTCGCATCCGCTCCTGTTCGTGGATGTCGGCCCACAACGACATCAAATCCGTCCATGCCAGCGCGCTGGCCTCTGTCGGCATGTCTGCAACCGCTTCGATCTCCGGGCCACGGGTCTCGAAAACCAGAGTCGAGCAGACCGCGGCAAGCTCGGAGGGGGACAATTCATCGAAGAGTTGCTGTTCGAGCGCTTCGACCACCAGAAGATCGGACTCGTTGTACACACCGGTGAGGTCCTTCCCCTTGCCCGTCAGCTGCCAGTCGGCCACGTAGCCTAGGTGCTCGAGAACCTCCAGGACCTGCTCGAACCGGCGCGCCAAGGTCCCGGTGCGCCGGTGAATGCGACGGTCCATCCCCGCGACCTCGCGCTCGAGCCGCGCCGCCCGGTCGAGGAAGTGCAGGTGCCGGCCCAGCTCGGGACAACGGTGGCAGGGGTGTGATTCGAGACGCCGGCGCAAGTCGCCCACCTCGCCCCGATCCAACGGCCCCACGGGCTGCCGGCCGGATGGCCGGGCCCCCCCGTTCACCTGGTTCAATTTCCGTGCCAGCTCCCGGCGCGCCCGGGAGCTCTTGGTCGTGAAGTCCGAGGGCACCTCGACGCGCGCGACCGGAGCGGGTGGCTCCCGAAGCTCGGTCGAGGAGAAGCGCACCACGGTGCGTTCGACGGACAGAGCGACGATCCGGGGCGCGCGTTCGGAACGTGCGGGAAGGACCTGAAGGACGGCGTAGCGGCCTCGCTTCTTCCCGTGGGATATCTCCAGCACGTCGCCGGTCCTGAGCCCATCCACGGCCTCCTGGACCCCGCGCCGCCGTGCGGCTGCCTCCTGGCTTCCGGCTCGGCCTTCGAGCGAACGGACCTGTTCCCACAAGCGTGCGTACTCATCGAAGTCACCGCGGTCACATCTCAAGCGCTCTCGGTAGGAGGCCAAATAGGCCGCGCTGCGTTCGCGCGTCTGTTCGAGCCGCACCACGTCACGATCGGCTTGCCACTGGGCCAAGGAAGAGTTCACGAGATGCTCGGACTCTTCACGGTTGTAGTTGCGCACCAGGTTCACAGCCATGTTGTACGAGGGCTGGAAAGAGGATCGCAGCGGATAGGTCCGGGTCGACGCCAGCCGCGTGATCGCTTCGAACTGCACGAAACGCTGCATGAGGACAACGGAGTGTCCGAGCTCGTCGATGCCGCGCCGCCCTGCCCGGCCGGATAGCTGTGTGTACTCACCCGGAGTCATCTGCTCGTGCCGTTCACCCGTGAACTTCATCAGGCTCTCGACGACCACCGTGCGGGCGGGCATGTTGATACCCAGGGCGAGGGTCTCGGTGGCAAACACGATCTTCACGAGGTTGCGCGAGAACAGCTCTTCGACGATCTCTTTGAACGGAGGGATCATGCCTGCGTGGTGAGCCGCTATACCGTTGCTCAACCCGCGCAGCCACTCGTCGAAGCCGAGTATGTCGAGCTCTGCAGGTGACAGATCGACCACGCGCTCGTTTGCGTACTCGTTGATCTGCCGGCGCTCCTGAGCGGAGGTCAATGTCAACGCCTCTCGCAGGCACTGACGCACCGCTTCGTCGCAACCCTTCCGCGAGAAGATGAAGTAGATGGCGGGGAGCATGCCTTCGCCGCTCAATCGGTCCACAACATCGGAGCGACGCGGAATCCGCGGCCGCTTGGGCCGTCGTCCCCCCCGCTCCGGGCGTGCCCCTGCCCGCCGGCGCCCCCGGTCGAATTCCCGAGCCCGCGGGTTGGGAATCATCTTTCCTCCGGCGCGCCGTATGAACATGGGCAGCAATTCGTCGGCGACGAAGTACCAGTGGCGTATCTCGACCGGACGATGCTCTTCGATGACAACCTCGGTCCTGCCGCGCAGGGTCTGCACCCACTCTCCGAATTCCTCGGCGTTGGAGACGGTTGCCGACAATGACACCGTCAGGACGTCGACAGGGAGATGAATGAGGATCTCCTCCCACACGGCGCCGCGATACGGGTTCTGGAGGTAGTGAACTTCGTCGAGCACCACATAACGGAGCCCCCCGAGCGCGGGCGAGTCCTCGTAGATCATGTTTCTCAAGACCTCGGTTGTCATCACCACGATCGGGGCATCGCCGTTTATCGAGTTGTCTCCGGTGAGTAATCCCACCTGTGCGGCGCCATGGAGAGCAACAAAGTCTCCGTATTTCTGGTTCGAGAGCGCCTTGATAGGCGTCGTATAGAAGGTCTTGCCTCCGCCGCCCAGCGCAAGCCAGGCAGCGAACTCACCGACCACGGTCTTTCCCGCGCCCGTAGGCGCTGCGACCAGCACCGAAGAACCGTCGCCCAGCGCTTCGCAGGCACGCCTCTGGAAAGGGTCGAAGGCAAAGCCGTACGAGCGTTGGAACGACTCGAGCAGGGACGTGCCGGTAGGGATCGTAATGGTGGGCCTAGTTGTCTTCGCCGGCGTTATCTTTGACCTCCGGTGGGGGGATCCGGGCCGGTCCCCCAGCGCTGGGCGGCGCCAGTCCGGATGGTTCGCCCCCGGCGTCGGCAAGACTCCCGTCGACAACCCCTACGGCATTGGCCCACACCGATTCCGCACGCGCCCGCTGCTCGGACGCCCGAATCAAGATTCCTGACTGCAACTCACCCTCGAGCCCTGGCGCAAGCTCGTAGGTCTGCGCCGCAGACCCATACAGCAGTATCGAATCCACGAACAAGCCATGGGCCGGCGCGACCTCGGCCGGCGGCGTTATCGCCCCGGCCTCGGTGGCGGCCTCCTGAAAGCTCTTGGCCCACCCTGAGGCGTCTGCCTCTGCCGACTTGACAATCTCGCTTGCCGGTACGGTGGTGAGCGCGGCAACCGCGCCTGCCGGAGGGACGACGCGTTGTAGCAGCGCCCGCATCTCTCCTGCATAACGTTCGAGGGCCTCCTGGCGCTCGACCGTAGCGTTTCCGCTCGACCGAGCTGTCACCACCAGCCCGATCACCAGACTCAACAGCGCGACGGCTGTGATCCCGGCGACCACCTTCCCTCCGAGGGTTCTGTACCAGGGAGTGCGCCGGCGTCCGGTGGCAACCGGGCGGGGCGCGGCTGCCGGGGTGCGCCGGGAGCGGCTGCCGCGACTCGCAGGCTTCTTCTTTCCCTTGATCGGCATGGGCCCCTATACCGTTGCTCGCGCCCGCCGTCTCATCATGATCGAGAGTAAGACGATAGTCAGCTCGTACATGACGTAGAGGGGGACGGCAAGGATCATCATGGTGTAGGGGTCCTGGCTGGGCGTCACCACCGCCGCCAGCGCCACGATTGACACAATCGCAACCTTTCTCTGGCGCCGAAGCTGCTCGATGGAGACAACTCCACCCAGCCC
>JACDDL010000242.1 GCA_013817045.1 Actinomycetota bacterium
TTCTGTGGCGACTGCTCAGCCTGCGGAGCGGGTTCGACCAACATGTGCCTGAAGCGCCGGAAGATGTACGGGTTCACTGCGGACGGGGGCTTTGCCGAATTCGAGGTTGTGCGCTCGAGATGCTTTCTGCCCCTTCCCGGTGACGTGCCTTTAGATCTGGCCACGACACTCCTGGACTTTTACGGGACCAGCCTGCATGCGTTCCGGCGCGCCGGGCCCCCTCCTCCTGATGTCGTAGGGGTCATCGGTTGCGGGCCCATCGGTCTCGGGGCGATAGCGGTGGCCAAGGCGCTGGGGGAGCGGCTGGTGTTCGGGATCGACCTGGCCCCGTACCGCCTCGAGCTCGCGGGTGCCCTCGGCGCCGTTCCCGTCGATGCCCGGCCGGGCCACGCCACGGCAAGAGTATTGGATCACTCGCCCGGGGGATGTGATGTGGTCATCGAAGCTGCAGGCATCACGGCCACGCAAAGGCAGGCCATCGAGCTTGCGGCGCCCGCCGGGCGTGTCGTGTTCGTAGCCCACAACCGCGAACCCCTCGAGGTGCACACCCTGACGGACCTGATCGCGCGCGAACGGACGTTGCTCGGTTCCGAGTACTTTCCCATCGGCGCGTTCTCTGAGGCGTAATGCACTCCTGGCCTCCGGCGAGTTCGATGCAGCCTCGGCCGTGACGCACCGCTTTCCTCTCGATCGGATAGGCGATGCGTTCGAGGCCTTCTGGTCCGGCGCCACCGCAAAGGTGCTGGTGCAGCCTTGACGAGAGCAACGACTGGGCAGTTGCGTGCAGCCGTCGTGGGAGCGGGCTTCGTGGGCGCCATCCATGCGCGCGCTCTCAGCGATCACCCATCGGTCGATCTCATCGCAGTCTGTGGACGCACCTCCCCCAAGACAGAGGCGCTCGCATCTGCTCACGGCGCGGTGGTGCGGGATACGGTTGATGAGTTGATGCACAAAGACGCTCCCGATCTGGTTTGTGTATGCACCGGAAACGATCAGCATCTCGAACCGACTCTCAGAAGTCTCGAAGGAGGGGCGCATGTCTTCGTCGAGAAGCCGATGGCCTTCCGGCTCGATCAGGCGCGCCGAATGGTCGAAACTGCCGATCGGCAGGGTCGCAGGTTGGGGGGTCAACTTCAACCATCGCTTCTCCGAGCCCTACCGACGGGCCCTCGAGTTCGCCGACGGGGGCCGCATTGGCGCCATCGGTTTCATCGACATGAAGTTCGCCGGGGACCTCTACAAGGAGTTGAACGACCCCTATTGCATGCTCATCGAAACCCAGGGTCACAGCTTCGACCTCATGCGCTTGTTCGGCGGTGAGATCACGACCGTGTCCGCACACTTAGCCGATCCGAGAGCCATCGGCGTCTACACCAGCGCCGCCGTAGCGGTCACCTTCGCCGGAGGCGGCGTGGGCTCGTTGCTGGGGAGCTGGGACGGCAGCTATGGGAATCCAGGGGCTCAGATCATCGAGGTCGCAGGTCTCCGGGGCCGGGTGGTGGTGGAGGACGTGGTGGGCTCTGTGCGGCTCTTCACTCACCCGGATCAGCTCTACAGCGAATGGCGGCCGGGGATATTCGACTCCGGGCATCGGGACTTCTGGCGAACGATCGACAGACACCTTCATGCGTTCGTAGATTCGATCATCGCGGGAAGGGAGCCACCTGTTACAGGGCGTGATGGTCTGAGAGCCCTAGAGCTGACTTTTGCCGCCATCGATTCGTACGAGCGCGGGCGCACGATCGAGACAGGAACCGCTTTATGAGCGCCCCCACGCTTGTATTGTCGGTTGCCGGAATCCAACTTTATCGACGGCAGGTGAGATTCACGATGGCACGCGCAGTGCGGTTCGTTTCCCCCCGAACAGTAGATATCGCCGAGTACGCCGACCCCCGACCCGGGCCCGAGGAGGTCCTGATCGAGACCCTTTACTCTGGTATTTCTGCCGGGACGGAATTGACGGCCTATCGCGGCTCGAATCCCCACTTGAGCAAGCGGTGGGAGCCGGAGCGCCGGCTCTTTCTCGATGACAGCGCGGTGACCCTGGAGTATCCCGTCGAGGGATGGGGCTACGAAGAGGTTGGCCGGGTGAACGAAATTGGAGCAGCGGTAACCCAGGTCGCTGTCGGTGACATTGTTTGGGGGGCTTGGGGTCACAAGTCATCCGTGACCGTGGCGCAGGAATGGGCAGCGAAGCGCCTGCTCGACAATCGCGTTGACTCGATCTACGGAATCTTTTCCTTCATTGGCGCCATTGCATTGAACGGGATCCTCGACGCCGACATTCATGTGGGGGAGTATGTGGCGGTCTTCGGCCAGGGGATACCCGGTCTGATCGTCACTCAGCTCGCACGGCTCAACGGTGGAAAGGTTATCGCCGTCGATGGAATCGAAAGGCGCATCGAGCTGGCGAGAAAGCTGGGGGCTGAGTTCACCGTGGACTTCACAAAGCAGCGGCCCGGAGAAGCCGTGAAATCCCTGACCGGGGATCGAGGAGCCGACGTCTCGATCGAATTCAGTGGCAGCTCGAGAGGACTCCACGACGCAATCAGCGCAACCGCCTTCAACTCCAGGGTGGTCGCAGCGGGCTTCTTCCAGGGTGAAGGCGCCGGCTTGTATTTGGGGCAGGAGTTCCACCACAATCGCATCGAGATCGTCTGCTCACAGATCTCCGGAGTCAACCCGAGACTCGACCACCGCTGGAGCCCCTACCGCCTCCAGAGGACTTTCATGGACCTCGTTGGCGCCGGAAAAGTCGATCTCCAACCTCTCATCTCCAACACATTTCCCGTCGAGCAAGCCGGAGATGCGTTCAGACTGCTGGACGAAGATCGGCAAGACGCGCTCCAAGTGGTGCTTGAGTTCTAGCCGTGAAGCTCACCTGTCAGGAGCACCTCATTCCCGGAGAAACCCTCATCGATAAGTGGGATTTCATTTCGAGCGCGGGCTGGGATGGGATCGAGCTTCACGGCCATGGCGACTTTGCTTTTCGCGCGCGCCTGCCCGAGCTCGAGGAGGCCCGGCGCGCCGGCGTGGTGATGCCGTCGGTATGCGTGATCATGGATCACTTCATCGGCGACTTCGACCCCGGCCGGCGCCGGGACGCAATCGAGAACATGAAGTCGCTGCTCTCGGGCATTGCCGAGATAGGCGGGTACGGCGCCGTGACCCCGGCTTCCTACGGAATGTTCTCGACGAGGTTGCCGCCCTATCAGCCGCCTCGGAGTGCCGCCGAGGACCGCAAGGTACTCATCGAAGGGCTTACCGAGCTGGGTGAGCACGCAGCCCAAGAAGGGGTCTTCGTGCTTCTCGAGCCGCTCAACCGCTTCGAAGACCACATGCTCAATCGACTGGATCAAGCGGTTGACCTATGCATGGCGGTCGGGCTCGACTCGGTAAGGGTGATGGGTGACCTCTTCCACATGAATATCGAGGAGCCGGACATACCGGCGAGCATTCGTGCGTCGAGTCACTATCTGGTACACGCGCATCTTGCAGATAGCAATAGGCTTCAACCGGGCACAGGACACACAGACTTTGCATCCGCCTTTGCAGCGCTTCAAGAAGTGGGCGTCGAGAGCATCGCCATGGAGTGCGGCATTGAAGGAGCCCCCTCTGAAGTGTTGCCCAGGGTCGCCCAGGACATGAGGGCGCTCCTCTAGGCCCTCGTAAGTCTTTGGCGCCTCAGTCGATCCCCCTTCGGACCGACCCAGCTTTTTCAAGGAAAAGGCAATTGATGCCGACAGACGGCTTATGGGAGTTAATGTAAACGTCGTCGCGAGCGACACCAGGGTCTCGGTAAGGCGGCCATCCAAGAACAGGTCTCCTGAGGGCCGATCCACCTGGCTTGATCGCTGGCTTGACACATGTTCCGACCTCGCACGTCTGAAGGACTCGCATCCGATGCTGGATGCGGTTATAGATGAGGTCGACGGACGAATGATCAAGGTCGGGGACCGGTGGCTGGCCGATTTTGCTTCCTGCAACTACCTCGGCCTGGACCTCGACGACGAGGTCATAGGGTCGATTCAAGGTTATATCGACGAATGGGGCACTCATCCTAGTTGGTCGCGTTTGCTGGGAAGCCCTGTCCTCTATGAGGAAATAGAGAACAAGTTGACTGCCCTCTTGGG
>JACDDL010000064.1 GCA_013817045.1 Actinomycetota bacterium
CCGTGCTCTATGGACGGGGTGAGGGCGAGCTGATCACACCGACCGGCGCCGCCATCCTTGCCGCCGCCAGCGACGTCTTCGGCAACATGCCCGCGGCTCGATTGAGATCGGCGGGCTACGGCGCAGGGCATCGCAACCTCGATCCTCCCAATGTGTTGCGAGTCCTCGTGGCGGATGAGGTAGATGGGGACGAGGAAGCTGTCGTCCTCGAAACCAACCTCGATGACATGAATCCAGAACTCTTGCCGCATCTTCTCGACACTCTGATCGAGAACAAGGCCCAAGACGCGTGGCTGACCCCGATCCTCATGAAGAAAGGCCGCCCCGGCTTCCTGCTGAGCGTGTTGACCACGACCTACGAGATGGATCGGCTGAAGGACACCATCTACAAAGAGACGACCACCCTCGGTGTGCGGAGGGCCCGCGTCGGCAAAGACGTTCTCGCCAGACAGTGGATTGCGGTGGAGGTGATGGGCGAAAAGGTCAACGTCAAGCTCGGGCTGCGTGGTTCACGAGTTACGTCAATTGCACCAGAGTATGAAGACGCCCGGCGCGCCGCCGCCGCGACCGGGATGCCTCTCAAAGATGTCTATGTCGCGGCGCTGCAGGCGGTGCAAGCCCAGAGCCGCTAGGTCAGAGTCGCCTGAACGGTGATCTCGAGGTTGTTCTCCGCGCTCCCGGAACCGTGGTGGCCACGGTTGGTCCCCCTCTGGACGTCGCAGGTTTGCGAAAGCTCAGGTCGACGTCCCGGCGGCTTGGTTACGCAGGTAGCCGAGGACGGCGCGCTCGATCCTGGCCCCTTTACCCAAACGCTCCTCCAGGTTCTCGGTGCCGGCGTAGAGGAACAGGGCGTCTTCCAATTGTGGATCGAATCCCGGGCCCCGGCCGGCGCCGTAGCCCAGTTTCGACAGCAGCGCCCTTACCTCGCCGGCGAGATCAACACCGAGGTCGATGAACTCGAGTTGGTCGGCGCGCGGAAAGTAAAGGCGATGGAGGTCGAGCAGGCGACTCAGCTCGGGAATCGGCTCAGGGTGATCCTCGACCCGCAGGTCGACCGCACGATCGGTGCCTCCGCCGTACCCTCCCCCGTCGCTCACGACGAGCAGGGCGGCACTCTGCCGGCCTCTCCGATCTCCTCCGGCCGCATCTCCACGGGCCAGGGCCTCCACGAGACGCTCCGCCAAGGTTCCTTGCGCAACTTCGAATGCGGAAGCCATATCTGAGATCACCTCGGGGCCGGTGAGGATGTTGCCCTGACAGCAATAGCCGTCGCCAATGTGGCCGCCCGCCCACGTCATGCACTCATCGCCGGTGTAGTTGGCGGCGCCGCCGGAGACATCCACCACGCCTACCTGTCTGTGCCGGCGGTGCTCGTCATCTCGGGTCAGAGCCGCAACCACGCCATCCGCGTCCTCCCCGCGACGCAGTCGTCCGAGACCGTCGGGCCCGTAGCGGAGGTTGGCGAGTGCCTGGGTGGCGACGGCCCCTGCCGACGCCTCTCCCCAGGGAACGGCGGCGCCCACGGCCAGGAACTTCGAGGCGACGGCAACTCCCCATTCGGCCCCTCCCGGGGGAGTGGGGTCCCAGGCAACGATCGAGAAGGTCATGCGAGGCGCTTGGCGCCGATCAACCCGGGGTCGGCTCGCCCGCTGTCGGCGAAGGAAGGGGGGTCGGCTCGGACGTTGGAGTGGGCACCGGCGTCGGCTCGGGGGTCGGAATCGGCTCAGGGGTCGGGGATGGCTCGGGCGTCGGCTCCGGCTCCGGGGTCGGAATCGGGGTCGGGTCGGGGGAGGGTACCGGGGTCGGATCAGGCGAGGGTACCGGCGTCGGGTCAGGCGTGGGCTCCGGATCTGGGCCGGGCTCCGGATCTGGGCCGGGCTCCGGATCTGGGCCGGGTGTCGGATCTGGGCCGGGCGTCGGCGTGGGACCGTCATCCGGCTTCGGCTTGGGTTCGTCATCGGACCCCGGGCCAGAACCGTTGCCGTTGTTCGGGCCCGGCGACGAAGGTCCGCCGGAGCCGGACCCGTCGTTACCGCCGCCATCTCGACCTGGTCCATCTACCCCTGGGTCATCTTGTCCTGGGTCATCTTGTCCTGGACCATCTCGATCGGCCGGCTCATCGTCTGACCCGGAGTCCTCGAGCAGGGCCGCCGCCGGGACATCCTCTTGGGGCGCGCCATCCGACTGCGCCTGCCGGCTCCCGTCGTCGGTCGTGGCGGTCTCGGAGGGGGCCGAGGCGGGATCCTGCTCCACCCCTAACGCGGTGGCCACTCGCGCCGCACCTCTGTCGACCAGATTGCCGAGATCGTCTGACACGCCGGTGGCTCGCAGCCCGGTCAAAACGCCGATGTAGAGAAGGCCGACCAGGGCGACCACCCAGCCGAAGCTGGCGAGACGTTCGATTATCGGCTCTCGCTCCAAGGCGTCCGGCGGAGAGCCATCCTGGAGGATCGGCCGAGGTTCAACCGCAGGGGGGAACAAGCTTCCCCGCCCATCCCTACCGTCCTGTTCGCGTTGCATCAGCGGCTCCCACTACTCGCCCCATAGTCACTCGCCCCATAATCTGTTTGGCCTGTATAACGAAGGCTTATTCAGAAAGTACCCCCGACTGCCGAAAACGACCGGAAGTTTTTCACCGCCTCCCCAGGCGCATTCAACATTATACCTTTATTTCCCAGACAGGCGGCCCGGCAGGACCCCCGAATAAGGGAGCACTGGCTTAAGCGGGGACCGTGCCTGACCAGCACCCTCAGCACAGAACTGCGTGGGCGAGGGGGGATTTGAACCCCCACGCGCTTACCGCGCACTGGCACCTGAAGCCAGCGTGTCTACCGTTCCACCACTCGCCCAGGCGACGGAGCCAATCCTCAGAACTGGATGTTCAGGCTAACAGGACCTAGAGCACCTGGTGCAGTCATAATCAACCCGATATGGGCTTGGCGCGCAATTTGGAGAAAGGGCTCGAGGGCTTTATGGAGGGCTTCTTCACCCGTCTGTTCCGTTCGAAGCTCCAGCCCCTCGAGGTCGGGCGCCGCCTGCAGAGAGAGATGGGGGAGAACAAGACCATCTCGGTCAATCGCGTGTACGCCCCCAACGACTTTCGCATCTTCATCGGCCCAGAGGACTATGAGCGCTTCCTGCCACTGCAGGCTGGTCTGCTGAACGAGTTCTCCGACGTGATCATCGAGACCGCCAAGCAGAACCGATGGAACCTGACCGGCCGGCCCCAGGTGGTTTTCATAGAGGAAGACGACTTTGGCCGCGGGGAGTTCAGGGTCGAGTCATCGCTAACCGCCGACGAAGGCGATCGGGCACCGGCGGTTGCCACCCGTCAACCAGACGAAACCGACATTGGGGCTACAAGGGCAATCTCCATGAGCACCGCCGAGCGCTTGGGAGTGTCCGGGTCGGGCGCTGTCCTTGTCGTCCAGGAAGGCGCCGGCCGCACCGGCGAGACCATCGCCATCACCCGCTCTCCTGTGGTAATTGGACGATTGTCAAGCGTCGATATCGTCCTCGCTGATGCCAACGTCAGCCGACGTCATGCCGAACTTCGGCGTGAGGGGGTTAGCTGGAAGCTCAAGGACCTTGGTTCCACCAACGGTACGTTCGTGAACAACAAGCCCGTCACCGAGGGCGATCTCCAAGACGGAGACCGCCTCCTGTTCGGTAACAGCGAGCTCGTCTTCAACACGGTGCCTCCGGGTAACCAACCGGGCACCGGCAGATCGGATCCGAACGCAACCCAGGCAGAGGGCATCTGACCCAGTGCCCGACCTGGTCCTGGACCTCCTGAAATATGTGTTCTTGATTCTCCTCTACATCTTCGTCGCCCGTGCGGTGCGCGCAGTCTTCCTCGAGATGCGCCCCGCAACTGCTCAGAGCAAGACCCCGATCGCGCACGCTCCCGCTCGAACCGCCCCCCCGTCCAGAGGATCGAGGAAGGCGCCGAGGAAAGCTGCGGTCATCGAAGGCGAAAACCTGCGTGGCAAGACCTTCTCCCTTGACGACGACCTAACGATAGGGCGCGCCGAGAAGAACAAGCTCGTCCTGGACGATTCCTACGTTTCGCAATTCCATGCGCGGATCTCGCCGCGAGGCGAGACCTATGTCGTCGAGGACATGGGTTCGACGAACGGCACGTACCTGAACAAGCGCCGGCTCACCGCTCCCGCCGAGCTTCAACGAGGAGACCGGGTCAAGGTCGGCAAGACCGTTCTCGAGATGCGCAAGTGAAGATCGCCGCCGGCGTCCGCAGTGATACCGGGCGGGTGCGCGAAGGAAACGAAGACTCTTTTCTCGCCAGGACTCCCCTCTTCGCCTTGGCCGACGGTATGGGAGGTCATGTGGGCGGAGAGGTCGCCTCCAGGATCGCAATCGGAATCATCGAAGAAGAGCCCTTCTCCGCTCTGGACGGGGATGACGACTCTCTCAAACAATTGGTTCGCCGAGCCAACCAGGCGATTCACGAGAGGGCTGGAGCCGACCGCGCACTCGAAGGAATGGGAACTACCTGCACGCTCCTCATGCTGGACGGTTACCAAGCGCACCTGGCTCACGTCGGTGACTCGCGCGCCTACCTCCTGCGGGATGGACATCTGGAACAGGTAACCCAGGATCACACGCTGGTCCAACGAATGGTTCAGGAAGGCCGGCTCAGCCCCGAGGAAGCTGTCAACCATCCACACGGCAACATCATTACGCGCGTCCTGGGCGTGGAGCCGGACGTCGAGGTCGACATAGTCGTCATAGACCTGCAGAACGACGATCGAATCCTGCTCTGCTCCGACGGACTCACCGACATGATCACACCCGAAGACATCAAGCGGATTCTCGTTGACGAGCCCGAACCACAAGAAGCGGCAGATCATCTCGTCGACGCCGCCAACGAAGCCGGAGGCCAAGACAACATCACCGCTATGGTCGTTCGGGTCACGGAAGGGGAGGACGACGAACCCGGTCCGCAGAACCAAGCCGCCGTCCGACGCGCCCCCCCGCCTCCTCCGCCGGACGGGGGCAACACGGGTGAGTTCCAATCCGTGGACGATGACCCGGTCATTCCTGACTCTCGATCGCGCGGTCGTTGGTTCGCAAAGGCCCTCGCCACCGTCGCCATCTTGGCGATACTCGGCGCCGCGGGTTACGCCGGCGCACGTTACCTCCTGTCGCGCTCCTTCTTCGTAGGAGTCGACGATGCCGGGACCATCACGGTCTTTCGCGGGATCCCCGAAGAGGTCGCCGGCATCACGTTGAAGGAAATCGAGCTCGACTCGAACTTGGCCTGGGAGCGCCTTCCCACGCGCAGTCTCAAGGAGAATGTTCGCGAAGGGATCAAGGTTGATTCCTTCGATGAAGCCGAGCAGACGGTGGATAACCTAAAGGAGCGCATCCAGGCCTTCGAGCAGGAGCAGCCCGCCACGGAGAAACAGGGTGGTTCACAGACCGATAAAGGCAACGCTTGAACATGCAGGCCACCTCGCGGCGAAACTCCGAGCTGAGACTCCTCTTCATGGCCCTGATCGTCGGCACGGGAGCTCTTGCACTGGTTGCGGTGGCGCGCGACTTCGAGTCCCTCGGGCTCGCCGCCCCTTTGATCGGTGCAGTCGCCGTCTGCTACATCGGAGCGACTATCTTTTTGCGCAAGGTTGCACGGCTCGCGGATCCGTTGATCCTGCCACTTGCGGCAATCCTGAACGTCATGGGGCTGGCCGCCGTATACCGGCTTGATCCCGATCAATATGGCCCCACTCAGGTGATCTGGACGGGAGTGGGGATTGCCTGCTTCGTCGTCGTCTTGATTGTGGTGCGTGACTACACGCTCCTGTCCCGTTTCAAGTACATCCTGGGATTCGTGGGGGTCGGTCTCTTGATGATCCCGGCAACTCCCTTGGGCACAGAGATCAATGGGGCACAGTTGTGGATCAAGGTCGGGGCCTTCAGCTTTCAGCCCGGCGAGATCGCTAAACTCTGCCTGGTCATCTTCCTCGCCGCGTATCTCGCCGAACGCAAAGAGTTGCTCGCCATAGCATCGAGTCGCCTCGCCGGCTTTCACGTGCCGGACCTCAAGCACTTCGGGCCTCTCCTGGTCATGTGGGGCATTTCCCTTGCGGTGATGTTCTACGAAAAGGATCTCGGGTCCAGCCTCCTCTTCTTCTCCATCTTCCTCGTGATGCTTTACATAGCAACGGCGCGCCTTGTTTATGTGGCCTTTGGCTTGTTGTTGTTTTTCGCGGGGGCCTTTGTTGGGTACACGGTTTTCAGCCACGTGCGGGTCCGGGTGATCACGTGGCTTGACGTTTTCGACCCACGCTATATCCAGGACGAGGGTTATCAACTCGCCCAGTCGCTGTTCGCACTGGCAACCGGAGGCCTCTTCGGGACGGGACTCGGACAGGGCCGGCCGGACATCATCCCCGCGGCTGAAACGGATTTCATTTTCTCGGTCCTGGGGGAGGAGCTCGGCCTCATGGGCACCGCCGCGATCCTCATCTGCTTCATGCTCTTGGTTGCACGCGGCTTGCGCATCGCAATGAATGCACGCACCGACTTCGGCCAACTGCTCGCTGCAGGGCTGACTGCGATCTTCGGCATCCAGGCAATCATCATTCTTGCCGGCGTCACCCGGCTGCTGCCGTTGACCGGAATCACTTTGCCGTTCATGTCTTACGGTGGTTCCAGCCTCCTGTCGAATTTCATTCTCATTGCGTTACTTGTGAGGATCTCTCACCAAACATCGGAGACGCCCGCTCCCGCCGAAACGGCGGAGATCCTCATAGGAGGCCGCGGCTGATGCAGCCCCAGATCAGGCGGGTTGGAATAGGCCTCGTTGTCGCGTTCTTGGCCGTGTTCCTGCAACTGAACTACGTGCAGATCTTGGCCGCGGAGCGCATAGCGGACAACAATGCCAACGTACGCTCACTGCTACAGGAGTACGCGATCAAGCGGGGGGACATAATCACCGTCGACGGTGAACCTGTTGCCGTGAGCGAGCCTACGACCGGACGGCTCAAGTACCGGCGCACCTATCCTGGAGGAGAGCTCTACGGCCACATCACCGGCTTCTATTCCATCCTCTATGGAACCTCTCGCATCGAAGCGAGCTACGACGACCAGTTGTTAGGCGAGAGTGGCGTCATCACCATGCAGGATGTTCAGGACCGTTTCCTTGGATCGGGACTGAAGGGTGACGACGTCCGGCTCACAGTCCATTCGCAGTTACAAGAGGTTGCCAGAGAGGCTCTCGGCAGCGACCGCGGCGCCGTGGTCGCTCTGGATCCGAAAACCGGTGATGTAAGGGCTATGTGGAGCAACCCTTCCTACGACCCGACTCCACTGGCATCCCATGATGGTGACGTTGCCAGGGAGTACCGGAAGTCGCTCGACCCCAACTCGATCGATTCTCCGTTGGTGGGCCGTGCAACTTCGAGGAGCTACCCTCCGGGCTCCACCTTCAAGATCGTTACGGCTTCGGCTGCGCTCGAATCCGGCAAGTACGACCCCCAATCCACATTTCCGGACCCCCAGGCTCTCGATCTTCCCCTCACCGACGACACTCTTACCAACTTCAGCAACACCGCATGCACGGGCACGGACGAGATCGATCTGTTCACCGCCGTGACGGTTTCATGCGACACCACGTTTGCCATCCTCGGGCTGGACATCCCGGAGGAGGTACAGGCCGCCGCCGAAGGGTATGGCTTCAACGCCCCTATTCCTTTCGATGTATCGACTGAGGCGAGCCAGGTCCCCCCGGTACCCGACGACGAAGAGCCGCTTAGGGCTTTTGCCGGTATAGGGCAGGGCAACGTTGCCGCCACCCCTCTGCAGATGGCCCTGGTAGCAGCAGGGGTAGCGAACGGCGGCGAAGTCCCCCGGCCGCGCCTCGTCAAGGAGGTAATCTCCCCATCGGGCGAAATCGTGGACAGTTTCCCCCCCGAAACCATCGGTTCGCCGTTGTCCTCGGCCAACGCTAGTGCACTCACCGACATGATGGTGTCCGCCGTGGCCGACCCGTCCGGAACCGGAGGGGCCGCACAAATCCCGGGTGTGGCGGTCGCCGGCAAGACCGGCACCGCGCAGACGGTCGAGGGCACGAACCCACACACCTGGTTCATCTGCTTTGCACCTGCGGACGATCCTCAGTTGGCGGTGGCGGTGATCGTGGAGAATGGCGGCACCTTCGGTTCCGAGGCAACCGGAGGAGCGGTCGCGGCCCCGATTGCGAAGGCTGTACTCGATGCAGACCGGGCGATTCAGGGATGGTAGTCGCGCCGAGCCGGAACTCCATGCGTGCGTTAATCGACACTACGTGGACAATGAAAGTCGTGGACACTCGATCAGAAGGCGCACACCCGGCTCTCGTAGGGGGTCGTGAGCATGAACACCCCTAATCGCACGGCCTTTGGCGGACGCTACGAGGTGATCGAGCGCGCCGGTGCAGGCGGAATGGCCGAGGTGTACCGCGCCCGTGACGAGTTGCTGGGTCGTGAAGTCGCGGTCAAGGTCTTGAGCGAACGATTCTCTCAAGATCGGGCTTTCGTCGAACGCTTTCGCCGCGAAGCGCAGGCGGTTGCCAATCTCAACCACCCCAACATCGTCTCGCTCTACGACTTTGGCTCCGACGACTCCACCTATTACATCGTGATGGAGTACATCGACGGGCGCGCCCTCGAGGACATCGTCCGCGACGATGGTCCCCTGTTGCCCGAACGCGCCGCCGAGATCGCAGGTGATGTGGCGCGCGCCCTGCAGCGAGCCCACAAGGCCGGTCTCATCCATCGCGACATCAAGCCGAGCAACATCATGATGACCTCTTCGGGGGAGGTGAAGGTCACCGACTTCGGCATCGTCAGAGCCCTGAGCAACGACGGAGAACAGACCATGACTCAGGCCGGGATGGTGATCGGCACGGCCGCCTATCTTTCTCCTGAGCAGGCTCAGGGAAAAACTCTCGACGCACGCTCGGACGTCTACTCCCTGGGGGTCGTCCTTTACGAGGTGCTGACCGGGGGAGCGCCGTTCAAGGGTGACACGCCCCTCTCGGTGGCCTACAAGCACGTGCGGGAGGACGCTCCCCCTCCATCGTCGGTCAATCCCGACGTGCCCGAGGGGCTCGACGCGATCGTCATGAAGGCGATGTCCAAGAACCCGGACAACCGGTACGGCAGCGCGGCCGAGATGGCCGAGGATCTCGACCGCTTCCGCGCTGGTCACAAGGTGCACGCGACACCTCTGCTTGCGACCAGCGCAGCCACCGTGGTGTCAGCGCCGCCTGGAGGCACCGAAGTGCTCCCGGCCGACGCGCCGTTGGAGACCCGAGCCGGATCCCGGCGCGCCGGGCTGTACGTGGCTGCGGCCCTGGCAGCGCTTGCCCTGATTGCCCTGCTTGCCTATCTGCTGTCCAGCAACTTCTTCGACGGGAATGGAAGTGGAGGAGCTCCCCGTGTGCGCGTGCCCGGCGTCGTGGGGCTGGACATCGCCCAGGCAAGAGCCAATTTGGAGGACTTTCGTCTCGAGGCCGGCGTCGAGAAGACGAGGGACGAGGCGCCGGCCGGTGAGGTGATCTCGCAGAATCCCGAGGGCGGCAGCCGGGTGGAGCGGGGCACCACCGTCACCCTCACGGTCTCGCGCGGACCGACACCGTCGAACGTTCCGGAGATCGTGGGCCTGAGCCTGGAGGACGCGGAGGCCGCCCTCGAGGACGAGGGCCTGGTGCTGGGCGCCACCGCTGACGAGCCGAGCGACGAATTCGACGAGGGCATCGTCTCGGACCAGTCGCCCGATCCGGGCGACGAGGTGGAGGAGGGTTCACCCGTGGATGTGACGGTGTCGAGCGGATCCGGCCTGGTTGCGGTTCCGCCCGTGGAAGGCCTGACAGAGACGGAGGCTGTCGCCGAGATCCGGGCCGCCGGCCTGGTCCCCTCGGCCACATCGGTGACAGACGAAACCGAAGCCGGAACCGTCATCTCGCAGAATCCGAGCGAAGGTGACCAGGTCGAATCCGGTTCGACGGTCACGATCGAGGTCTCGACGGGGCCCGAGGAGGACCCAAGTCCCACGTCCACGGACGAAGGAGCGGCGTTACGCAGCCTGGTCGGACAGGACGGTGACGATGTCGAGGCGGCCCTGGAAAGAGAGGGCATCCAGGTGGAACAGGTTGACGCCGAGAAGGATGCCTGTACCGGGGCGCCGGGCACGGTCTGCAGCCAGGAACCGGCTCCTGGGACCATCGTTACCGAAGGGGACACCGTGACGATCTTCGTGCTGTCCAAGGGAAAACCCGACAAGGACGACGACGATTAGTGACGCGCCCCCTAGGCGCTTCGACTCTCCAGGGGCTCCGGGCGTGTGCGGGTCGCCTCCAGGAAGTTGGCGAGCAGCTGAGGCCCCTCGGGAGTCATGACCGACTCAGGGTGGAACTGGACCCCCTCGACCGGCAGGTTCCGGTGTCTCAGGCCCATGACGGTACCGTCGTCACTCGTGGCGGTCACCTCGAGAGCCTCGGGGAAGGACCCCGGTTCGATCGCAAGCGAGTGGTACCGGGTCGCGACGAAGGGAGACGGCAGACCGGCCAGCACGCCGGCGCCGTCGTGTTGGACCGCCGACGGCTTCCCGTGCCTGGGGCCAACCGGGGCGCGTGAGATGACCCCTCCGTAGGCCGCTCCGATGCACTGGTGACCGAGGCAGACGCCGAGAAGCGGCATCCGTGCGCCGAACCGCTTGACGGCCTCGATCGACACGCCGGCCCCCTCTGGGGTCCCCGGTCCCGGCGAGATCACGACCGCGTCCGGGTCGAGCGCCTCCAATTCCTCCACGGACGCGTCGTTTCTCACCACCACGGGCTCCGCGCCCAGCGCCCCGAACGCCTGGGCGAGGTTGTAGACGAAGGAGTCGAAGTTGTCGACGAGCAGAAGCCTCACCGACGAGATGGTAATTGCTTGGAGGCACCCACCCAGCCGACAACTAGGGTAAGGGGCGTGGACGGGCAATCGGACATTGCGGTTCGGGACGCTGTGGTCGACGACCAGCCGGAGATCGCACGGCTGTACATCGAGCTGAGACAGCACCATCGCCTCCTCGAGGCCCGAAGCCTCCGCTACGAGTTGGGTGACGCCGTCTGGGAATTGGAGGCACGGAGGGCGCTCCAGAACCCAGATATCCACCTGCTGGTGGCGGAGAGCGAGGACGAAGGCATCGTCGGCTTCGTCAGGCTGTCGCTCGAGGAGAAGGTCTGGGGTGTCTCGTGCGAAGTCCACGCCCTGGTGGTAGAGGAATCGAGCCGGAGCGCCGGGGTCGGGTGGCGCTTGATGAGGGCGGCCGAAAGTTGGGCCGTGGCCCAAGGCGCCAAGGGCATTCGGGTCAATGTCCTGCTCCAGAATGCCGGGGCCCGTGCCTTCTACGAACGAGAGGGCTACCTGCCGATCGCCCTCCGCTACGGGAAACCGCTGACCCCCGGAGAGTAGAGATTTCGGATCCGTCTGGACCCGCTACTATCCCCGCTCATGCCCAAGAGCCGATCGAAGAGGAAAACCACCCAGCCGCCTCCCAAGGCCAAGCCGAAGAAGTCTCCCGCCTGGGTCGGCATCATGTTCTTCATCCTGCTGGGGCTGGGGGTGCTCCTTATCATCGTCAATTATCTGGGGGTCCTGCCCGGAGGGACCCGGCCGATCTGGCTGTTCGGGGGCCTCGGCGCAATGGCGGCCGCCTTCGTACTCGCCACGCAGTGGCGCTAGAGGCTTCGGCGCACCAAATCACCAGGCACATTAGAGCCCTCGGCATCGCCTAACCCCGGTGACCAGAACGCGCCCAAGGCGCTACCGTCTGAGTGTGAACGAAAACCTAATGACAACTGTGTCATTCGTCCACATCTGTGGGCAACTCTGTGGGAAGCGGCGTCGATGAAGCTCGTGGCGGGGGCCTTGGTCGGGGCGGTGCTCCTCTTGGGAACCGCCTACGGCTTTGTGCGCGCCATACTCGGCGTTTCGATGTTCGTTGGCATCCTTCTGTTCGGCTGGAGCTACTGGAGGAACATCGGGCTGGCCCCACCCGAGCCCGAGTTGGCCGACGTCAGCGAGTATGGGCTCAAGTACGTGTGCACCATGTGTGGGCTCGAGCTCAAAGTGGAGGTGGCCGCCAAGGATCGCGCCCCGCGACATTGCACCGAGGAGATGGAGCTGATACGGACCGGCGGCCGCCCACCCCTTCGTCCGATCTAATCTCGCACCTGTAAAGGAGCTACGAATGGCCGTCAAGTTTCTTTCCGCTGAGTGGGCAGCCGCAGTCGAGCATGCGATGAACTCCTCTGTTGATTTCACGAATGCAGCCGCCGGCAACAACGCTCGGCTACAGCAAGTCGTGACCGACACGCCTGAAGGGGAAGACACCAGGTATTACTTCGTGCTCGAAGAGGGAAGCGCCCAGCTCGGGCTGGGCGAGCTCGTCGATCCCGATGCAACGATCACCCAGAGTTACAGCACGGCAGTCGCAATCAACGAAAGCGAGCTGCCCATCATTGGTGCGTTCATGCAAGGGCAACTCAAAGTTACCGGCAACACCATGAAGCTGTTACAGCTCGGAGGCGTCGTCGGCGCTATGGTGCAGGCGATCAGCAGCGTCGACGTGCATTACGAGCCCTCGTGAGCTCAGTGGCTTTGCTCTACGGCTTGCAGGCCCACGGCGACCAGTCCCTGCCGCTCGCCACAAAGTAGCGATGTGCGGAACGTGCTTGCTTGCGGGCGCTGGGCCCGTGTCCATAAGTTGCCCGCTCGGTTGATCCCATCTGGAAGATCCCGAGATACTGGCCGTTCACCGCACGCGTATTGAACCCAGACTCGCACGCGGCGACTCGAATAGCCTGGCGCTCTCTCCAGTTCGGCCCCCACGCCTTTCTGATCTGATGCTTGACACCTGCTTGCGCAACAAGTGGAGCTGCGACGACAAACACAATGGCAATCACACATAACAATCCAGTGCGTGCATAGCTAGGATTTCGCATAGCCAACCAACTCCCACATATAGTCCGTACAACAAAAAACGGCCCCCACGGCCGCAGTCGGCGACACTAAGCGCCTTTAATAGAACGGTCAAGGGCTAATGCAAAGTATTTGAGACTTCCTTCTAGCCATTCGGCGCCACTACGAGTCAGAGATATGAATCAAGCACACTGACACCCACTCGGTACCAGCGCCCTTGCGCGCAAAGACAACTTCGCGCTGTTCTTTGACCACAGAACAATAGAGGACGACTACTTCATCACTGTCGCAACCGGTAGCCCGTCCCCCGTACGCTCGTGATGAGGTTTCCGCCCAGCTTTCTTCGCAAGTAGCCGACGTAAACGTCGACGACGTTGGAACCAGGCTCGTAGTCATACCCCCACACATGGCTGAGCAACTGCTCACGCGTCAGCACCTGATTGGGGTGCCGGATAAACATCTCCGCAAGAGCGAACTCCCGGGCGGTGAGCTCTATGATGCGTTCACCGAGCTTCACCTGGCGGGTGCGCAAGTCTA
>JACDDL010000243.1 GCA_013817045.1 Actinomycetota bacterium
GGCTAGAACCCGGTAGTACTCGCGGTCGCGCACCTTGCCGTGCCCGTTCCACCATTCGCCGGCCTCCCGCCAGACGGTGAGGTGCTGGTCGATCTCGTATCTGCGCCCGCGCCAGAGAAACGCCACCGGCCCACCTTCTGTGTCCGGGGTGACGTCGATCGCCTCGTCGTACCGCTTTGCCACTCACCAGACCTCCACGCCGGTTGCCACGAGGCGCTGCTCGATCCGTTAAAGAAGGGCCCGACCAACCTGGTGCGAAGGCCGGTCGGGCCCCTGCAGGGTCCGGGCCCGGGCACCGGGTGGGGGCCGGGGAAGTCCCCTAACCGGTCGGTGTCCGAGTCGAACGTATGTTCGATACTAGCCACCGCCGGCCCGGCCCGTCAACCCCCTGTCGCAGATCGCGAAAAAGCCGCCCCCGACTCCTCGGGAGAGGCCGGTTTGGGCGGGAGGGACTTCATTGCACTGTGGAGCCCGCTAACCGGACCCGATAGTGAGATGAACCGGATACAGCCCGGCTAGACGATGCCCAGTGCGGACTTCGCCAGAGGGGACATCTTTTCGGGGCTCCAGGGCGGGTACATCACGAGCTCTGTCGTCACCTGGCCGATACCTTCGATGTGGGCAGTTGCGTCTTTGATCTGCTCGTCGATCATCGGCCCGATGGGGCAGCCCATCGTCGTCAGTGTGAACTCGACTTTGACGTTTCCCTCGTCGGAGACGTCGACCTCGTAGACGAGGCCGAGGTTCATGATGTCGATGCCGAGCTCGGGGTCGTCGACCGTCTTGAGCGCCTCGGTCACCTCTTCGCGGATGTCCTCTGTGTTTGCCATGCGCCCTAGTTTACGCCCACAGGTCAGACGCTTATTCCCAGAAGGCGGGCGGCGTTATTGATCAACACGTCCTCCCTGCGCTCCCCGAGCTCCATCAGGTCGATCTCGTCGAGCAGCCGCCCCGGATCGAGCATCGGATAGTCGCTGCCCCAGACGAAGCGGTCCGCGAGGCGCCCCCGGGCGTCGCGCTTCACCTCCGCCGGAATGTACTTCGGACGCCAGCCCGAGAGATCGACCCACACATTGGTCTTGTGCATCGCGCTGGCGAGCACCTCCAGGTGCCACGGATAGCCGAAGTGCGCCATGACCACGGTCAGCCCAGGGTGGCGCGCCGCCACCTTGTCCATGAGCATCGGACGTCCGTAGTCGAAGGCGATCCCCGAACCTCCCGGCACACCGGCGCCGAGACCAGTCTGGCCGACGTGAACCACTATCGGAAGCGAATGCTCCTCGCACTTGTCCCAGAGCGGATCGAAGCGAGGGTCGTCGGGATAGAACGCCTGTACCTGAGGGTGTAGCTTGAGCCCCCGCAGCCCCAGCTCGGACACGGCCCGCTCCAGCTCGTCGACCGCATCCGGCTTGTGAGGATCGACGCTTGCAAAACCGATGAACTGTTCCGGATAGGCGGTGCAGATCTCGGCGACTCGGTCGTTGGTCAGCGGCGGCAGCCCCGTTGCGGTCTCTGCATCCCAGGCCAGCAGAACCCCGAAGATGTCCCAGTCGCGATACTCGGCCGCCATCTGCTCGACGGTGCGCACGCGCACCTCGCTGCGAAAGTAACGCGCGGTCGCTTCCAGCATCGGCCCGATCGAGCCTTCGAGCCACTCATGCGTGGAGCAGTGCACGTGAAAGTCAATAGCCCGCGGCATGAGCCCTCCTTAGAGGAAAAAGAACGAGATGGCAACTATGACGTAGGCTGCCAGCAGTTGAGCCCCTTCGAGCCAGTTCGAGCGCCCGTCGAGCGCAATGAAGGCAAGGATCACCGAGGAGGACGCAACCGCTGCGATCTCATAACCCGTGAAGATGAAGTCCATTGGCTGTCCTACCGCCAGAGAAGCAAAGACCAGGGCGGGCGCTACGAACAACGCGATCTGGACGGAGGAACCGATTGCTATCTCGATCGAGACGTCCATCCTGTCTTTCATCGCAAGGACCACCGCCGATGAGTGCTCGGCGGCATTGCCGATGATCGGAACGATGATCAAACCCACGAACAACTCCGACAGACCGAGAGTGGCGGTGGCCTCCTCGAGCGCGCCGACAAGGAATTCGCTCATCAGCCCAACCACGACGGTCGCTGCTGTCAGGTAGCCAAGCGCGCGCGCCATTGACCATTTTGGCTTCTCTGCGTGGAACTCGGAGCGAAACAATGCACGATGGGTGATCAAGGAGAACACCAGGCTGAAGACGTACAGGATCATGAGGACGACCGACACGCCAACCGAAACCGATTCGGTGCGGAACGACGTAGCTTCGGGAGTGAAGGAGAACAGCGCGGGCATCAATAGCGCGACCACGGCTATGACAAGCGAAGCCGAGTGCAAGCCGGCCGTCTTGACGTTGAAGGTCTGCTCGCTTCTGCTCCATCCTCCAAGGAGAAAGGCCAGACCCAGAACGAGCAGGACGTTGCCGATGATGGCGCCCGCCAGGGAGGCTTTGACCACCTCGATCTGGCCCTCGAGGATGAGAAAGAACGAGATGATCATCTCGGTGACATTTCCGAAGGTCGCATTCAGGAGCCCGCCCACCTGCGGGCCCGATCGAGCTGCGAGCTCTTCGGTCGCGGTTCCGATCATTCCGGCGAGGGGAAGGATCGCCAGCCCGGCAACCCCGAATATGGCGATCGCGGGGGCGTGGATCACCTCGAGCCCGATGGCGATCGGTACGAAGATCAAGAGCCATTGAAGCTTCGGTTTGAACATGGTCGTCGAGCTTACGGCCTCGGCGCGCGCCGGCCGAGCCGGGCTGCCGGCTCGTCACGGCGTCCCCTCGAGCATGCCTCGCAGGCGCGCCGCAGCGGCGGGAGGATCGCCTGACTCCGTTACGGCTCGCACCACGACGATTCGGCGCGCCCCGGCTTCGAGCACCCGTTCCAGGCTGTCTGCGTTGATGCCCCCGATGGCAAACCACGGCGGGCCGGCTGTTCGGGATGCCAAGCGAACCAGCTCGATGCCCGCTGCGGGCCGGCCGGGCTTGGTCGGGGTCGCCTCCACCGGACCGACCGCGAAGTAGTCCACATCCGCACGGGCCACTGCGTGTACCTCCTCGGAGGCATGCGTGGAGAGCCCGACGAAGGCCGCGGGGCACACACGGCGCGCCACCTCGACGGGGAGATCGTTCTGTCCCAGATGAACCCCGTCGGCCCCCAGAGCCAGAGCGATATCGGGCCGGTCGTTGACGATGAAGGGGACGCCCGCATCCCGGCATGCCGCCGCTACCGGCTCACCCGCACGCAGCACATCGCGCGCCTCCAGGCTCTTTTCGCGCAATTGGATTAAATCGACTCCGGCGTTGGCGAGCTCGCCGACGAGGTCGGCCAGCCTCCCGGCGGCCAGGCGGGCCGGGGCGACCAGATAGAGCCTCGCGGAGTCCAGGCCCGCTCGGGGGGCGATGAGGCCCGGCGTCACGGGGCCGTGGCGGAGGGGGTCCGGCGCCACCGGACCATCGCGCATACGGTTCGGCTCACAGCGTCACGGCCGCCGGCCCGCCGTCGCCCTCCCCCGGTTCCGCGTCGGGATCCTCCCCCAGGGAACGCTCGAAATCCTTCATCCGCTCGGCGATGATGCGGAGGGCCCCGGGGGTGCGCAACAGCGCGATCCAGATCGCGACCGAGGGCAGGATGTCGAGCACGACTTCGTTCCAGCGTTTATCGAGCAGGCTTGCGACCGCCACCCAGACGATGATGAGTCCCAGCAGCAGGGTTGCCAGGCGGCGCGGCGTGGTTCCCTTCGCCGCGGCTTCGTAGCGCCGGCGCATGATCCACACAGAACGCCTGCCTCGCCTTCGGCGAAGACGAAGCCATGTCTCGCGCGCAGGATAGAAGAGCCGTAACCCCTCTACGAACGCGAGCACCATCACGGAGAGCAGGGCTGCAACGACACCGGTGGCCACAACCCAGGTTAAGCCGCGCGCCACCACCGGGAGGTTCACCGGCAGCGGCATCCATATCCCGGGAGAGGCTCAGGGCATGCTTTCGCAGCCGGACGTGGACGTGTCACCCACACACCTGTCGCGCCGGCCCGGGCCGCCGTCGATCGAGCCCGATCCGGCTCCGTCGTTCAGCCTGTCGGCG
>JACDDL010000244.1 GCA_013817045.1 Actinomycetota bacterium
CACGGCGTCGATCAGGATCAGGGTCCGGCTGCGCTCGTCCCACAGACCGATGTGACCCAGCGTGTGGCCGGGCAGGTGCAGGATCTCGAGACGCCGGCCTCGACCCAGCCGCAGGGTCTCGCCGCCGCGCAGACCCCAATCGATCGGGCAGTCCCCGCCGAGCTCGGCTGCGATCCACTCGATGGACTCGGGCTCGGGCCCGAACCCGTATGGCTCGTACCAACAGTAGTTTTCTGCCAGCATCGCCTGGTTGCTTTCGATCCAGCGCCGGTCGAGCTCATGGCAGAGGAACCGGGCGCGCCGGTTCTGTGAGCGGACAGATCGGTTGCCGCCGCAATGGTCGACGTCGGCGTGACTGATGATGACCTCATCCACGGCCTCCAGTGAAGTTCCGATCGACTGCAGATACGGTTCGATCACGTCGTTCGGCGTGCCGGCCAACCCGGTGTCGACCAGCACGGTTCGTTCGTCGCCGACGAGGACGTATTGACACATGAAGCGCGGCCCGAGGTCGGACTCGATTCGGTGTACGCCTGGGACGATCTCCATATCGCTCCTATCGTCGCGTGGGTCAGAGATGTGAATAGTGCTCATGTAACACCCACTCGGCCGGTTTACAGGATGACCCGGACCTCGGCACCATCCACGCGGGTGGGGAACTTGCGCAGCCGCATGTCCGGGAATGCAAGGCATCGCCCCGACGGAACGTGCCACTCGAGCGCATGCCACGGGCAGGTGACGATCTCTCCTTCATGGACCCAGTCGAGCTTCCAGTCCGTATCGGGACCGTAGCCGAGGGTGCCCGAGATGGCCCCCTCGCACAAGGGGCCTCGCTGGTGGGGGCAAAGGTTGGGGATCGCGTGCCAGACGCCCCCCATGTTGAATACGCCGATCTCCCGACGCCCGACCCTCACGATGCGGTGTGAACCCTCGGGAATCTCGGAGGTGCGGGCGACGACATATTCCCGGGGCAAAGGCTCGCCGCCCCTAGGCTTCCAGCCGAAAGAAGCGCGCCGCGTTGCCGCCCATGATGGCGCGCCGGTCGGATGGGGAGAACGGCAGCCCGAACACGTACTGAGGATGGTCGAAGTCGTGGTGCGGCCAGTCCGAGGCGAACATGGAGCGCTCGGCTCCGTCGAACAACTCGAAGAGCTTGACGATATCGCCCCGGTTCTCGGGTTCCTCGATCGGCTGGGTGCCGAAGTACCACCTTTTGATGTAGTGGCTCGGGCGCTCCTGCAGGAAAGGCACCTCTCGCCGGCGTTCGGTGTATTCCTTGTCCAGACGATTGAGCATGAACGGTACCCAACTGATGCCGGCCTCCATGATGCCGATGCCCAGGTCCGGGTAACGCACCGGCACACCCGTCTCGAGCAGGCTGATCATGTTGGCCATCATGGAGAACGGATGGGCCACGGCATGTTGGGCGAGCGACGTCTGGAACACCTCGAGTTGGAAGGGGAAGGTGGGGTACACCGCTTCGACACTGTGCATCACGACCGGAAGCCCCGCCTCCGCCGCGGCCTCGTAGACCGGTTCGTAGACGTGATGTCCGTACAGCGGCCGGACCCCCGATGCAGGGAGGTAGACGCACACGAACTCGGGTTCGCCGGCGTGCCTTCGGATGTCTTCGGCCGATGCAACCGGATCCTGCGGCGCGATCACGAGCGAGCCTTTGAGGGTCGGCTCGGCGAGCAGCCAGTGATCGCGCAGCCAGGCGTTGTAGGACTGCGCCAAAGCCACGGCGAAACGAGGGTCCCGCACCATTGCGAGGGCCAGGAGATGATCGGGGAACAACACCGCGCGATCGACATTCAGATCGTTCAGACCCGAGCGCATCTCCGAAGCCGAGTCGACCGTCTGCTTGCGGTTGCTCCCACCGGGCCAAGGCACGCGGTACTCGGCGCGCGGAGACATCCCGGGGAGGTCGAGATAGCGCTCGGGAACCTTGGCAATCTCGCGCAGGGCGACATCCCAGGGAGACGGGGCATAGTCGGCCATCCCCGCAGGATCCTCGTGAATGTGGACGTCTGCGTCGACCACGAACAAGCTCTCGAGGGTGTCCTGCTCCGGACTCTGCTGTTCTTGAACGATCGGGGCCATCCCTTCCGCCTCGAGGACGCTGGTCTAGTATAGGCAGCCGATGCCCAGCGACTCGCCCCTCGGGCCCTTCCACGTGCACGAGAATCATGCCTTCGAGGGCTTCACGATCGAGAACCGGAGCGGTGCCGTGATGCTCGTCGCACGATGTGACTGCGGGGACACTCTCGATGTCGCCGACGCCGTCTTCAGAGAATGTCCCGACTGCAGCGGGCCCGGCGAGGCCACGGCGAGTTGCGCCCGCTGCGGCGCAACCGGTGTCGTCATCGACCACAGCGCTCTCACCTGGCGACGGCCTTGAACTTTACGCTTCGAAGCCCTGCAACCAACAACGTCAACGACAAACCGGAGGGGCATATGACTAACGGCGAGGACGGACTTCGAAGCGGCAAGTGGTTCGACACACGTGACCTCGACGGCTTCCTGCACCGCTCGTGGCTGAAGTCGCAGGGGTTCGGCGAGCTCGCCTATAGGAAACGCCCCGTCATTGGGATCTGCAACAGCTGGAGCGAACTGGTCAACTGCAACGCCCACCTGCGTGACCTGGCCCAGGACGTCAAACGCGGAATCCTGCAAGCGGGCGGTTTTCCCCTCGAGTTCCCCGTGATGTCGCTGGGCGAGGCGCTGATGAAACCCACGGCAATGCTGTATCGCAACTTGATGGCGATGGACGTCGAGGAGAGCATCCGCGCCTACCCGCTTGACGGGGTGGTTCTGCTTGCAGGGTGCGACAAGACCGTCCCGGCCAGCCTTCTTGGCGCGGCAAGCGCCAACGTCCCGGCCCTGATGGTTACCGGAGGGCCGATGTTGAACGGGCACTGGAGAAATCAGAACCTTGGTTCATGCACGGATTGCTGGCGCGCCCACGAGGATCTTCGGGCAGGGCACATAACCCAAGCAGACTTCGACGACATCGAAGTCTCGATGTCGCGCAGCAACGGACATTGCCAAACGATGGGAACCGCTTCGACGATGGCGTCGGTGACCGAGGGGCTCGGCATGACGCTCCCGGGCGGAGCGGCCATCCCTGCTGTGGACTCACGGCGCAAGCAGTTGGCCGAGCTCGGCGGCGCCCAGATCGTCCAGCTCGTCAAAGACGACATCAGGCCGGGCGACATCCTGACGCGCGAGGCGTTCACGAACGCCATCAGGGTCCTCCATGCAATCGGTGGTTCGACCAACGGCATCCTGCATCTGATTGCGCTTGCGGGGCGCGTCGGCATCGAGCTTCCGGTGAAGCTCTTCGACGAGCTGTCGGAGTCGACGCCCTGGCTCGTCAACCTCAAGCCATCCGGCAAGTACCTGATGGAGGACTTCTACTACGCGGGTGGAGTGCCGGCGGTCATGGCGCAGCTCGGCGGCCTGCTGCAGACAGATGCGCTCACGGTGTCGGGCCGTTCCGTGGGCGATAACATCGAGGGTGCCAACATCGTCAATCCGGAGGTCATCGCGTCCGCCGACAGGCCGCTCTCGGCCGGAGGAAGCCTGGTTGCGCTCGCGGGAAGCCTTTGCCCCGACGGCGCCATACTCAAGCGGTCGGCGGCCCAGGCCTCACTCTTGCAACATGAGGGCCCGGCGGTGGTCTTCGAGGACATCGCGGATCTGAACGAACGCGTCGACGACCCGAACCTTCCCGTATCGGCCGAGAGCGTGATGGTGCTGAAAAACGCCGGGCCGGTCGGCGCGCCGGGAATGCCCGAGTGGGGCCACATGCCCATACCGAAGAAACTGCTGCGTCAGGGTGTCACCGACGTCGTGCGGATCTCGGATGCGCGCATGAGTGGAACGTCGTATGGAGCGGTGGTGCTCCACGTCGCTCCCGAGTCGGCGATCGGAGGACCCCTCGCGCTGGTGAGGGACGGGGACCGCATCCGCCTCGATACCGCGGCGCGCCGTCTCGACCTGCTCGTGGACGACGTCGAGATGACCGCCCGGCGCGCCGCCTGGACCCCGCCGCCGAGGAAAGACGAGCGCGGTTACAGGGCCCTGTT
>JACDDL010000245.1 GCA_013817045.1 Actinomycetota bacterium
GATGCCTGTAACCCGACGGGGCGGCAAGAACCTGATGGAAGGAGCGAGATGGTGCAACCCGCAGGCCACTACGAACTGTACACGACGGAGCAAAGATGGGTCTTTGTCTCGGGACAGACCGGCGAGGACGGAGATCGCCTGGCCCCCGACCTGAGCGCGCAGACCGCGCAGGCTATCCGCAACATCGCCACCATCCTGGAAGGAGCGGGGGCAAGCCTGGAAGACGTCAAGAAGACGACGTGTTTCCTGGCGAACATAGACGATTTCGCGGAGTTCAACGCGGCTTACGCCCGTGGCATGGGCACGGCCAAACCCGCCCGCAGCACCGTCGGCGTCGCGGGTTTGCCGGATGGAGCCCTGGTCGAGATCGAGGCATGGGCCTTCCTCCGGCAATAGAGTCCCGTTGGATAGATCTTTCTCGGACCGCCGCGAACCAACGTATGGGCGTACACGGTGAAGATAGCGACCTCGGCGTGGAGGGCGCGGTGGCCGTTGACCCGGTGCTGGCGAAGGGGCTCTCCACGGCGGGGGGCGACCTCGTCAGCGAGCCGGTCGCCGAGGCGCACGGGCTCCCCTACACGGACCCGAAAAATACCCTGAATCGCACCGCGGTTCGCTAACCGAAAGGAGAAAATCGATGCACGAAGAGAAGCGAGATTGGGTGGAGACGGACCGCAAATACGTTTGGCATGCCATGAGCGGCTATGATCCGGAGGCTTCCATGATGGTCGTCACCGAGGGAAAGGGGGCCTGGATCTCCGACACCGATGGCAACCGTTACCTGGACGGCATGTCCGGGTTGTGGTGCGTTAACGTCGGCTACGGCCGCGAAGAGTTAGCCAGGGTTGTCTACGAACAACTCAAGACTCTGTCCTTCTACCCGCTTACCAAGAGCCACCCGCCCGCCATACGGTTGGGCGAGAAGCTCAACGAGTGGCTCGACGACGAGTACGTCTTCTTCTACTCCAACTCCGGCTCGGAGGCCAACGAGGTCGCCTTCAAGGTCGCGCGCCAGTACCACCAGCAGAACGGGGATCCGGAGCGCTGGAAGTTCGTCAGCCGCTACCGGGGCTATCACGGGCAGACCATGGGGGCGTTGGCGGCCACCGGGATGGCCCAGCGTAAATACCGCTACGAGCCGCTCTCCCCAGGCTTCCTGCACGTCACGCCACCGGACCCCTACCGCTGTCATCACTGCGCCGATAAGGACGCCTGCACCCTGCAGTGCGCGGGGGACATAGACCGGCTTATGACCTGGGAGTTGCCCGAGACGGTGGCCGGGGTGATCATAGAGCCGATCATCACCGGCGGCGGCATACTCGTTCCCCACGACGACTACCTGCCTACCGTAAAGGAGATCTGCGAAAAGACTGGCGCGCTCCTTATCGTGGACGAGGTCATTTGCGGCTTCGGACGGACCGGAAAGCGGTTCGGGCACCAACATTACGGCGTGAAGCCGGACGTCGTCACCATGGCCAAGGGCATCACCAGCGCCTACTTTCCGCTATCCGTAACGGCGGTGCGCCGCGAGATTTACGAGAGCTTTGCGGGCGACAGCGAATACGAGCGCCTCCGGCATGTAAACACCTTCGGCGGCCACCCGGCCGCGTGCGCCGTGGCGATCAAGAACCTCGAGATCATGGAAGAGGAAGACCTGCCCGGGCGTTCGGCAAGGATGGGCGAGGAGCTGCGCCAGAAGCTTTCGGGGCTCGAGGGGCATCCGAACGTGGGCGAGATCCGGCACAAGGGCCTCCTCCTCGGCATAGAGATGGTGAGAGACAAACAAAGCAAGCAGCCGGCTTCTTCGGAGGAGGTCAACGCCATTGTCGCCGCCTGTAAGGCGCGCGGCCTGATCGTTGGCAAGAACGCCGACACGGTCTCCGGGTTCGACAACTCCATAACGTTGGCGCCGCCCCTGAGCCTTACGGACGAAGACCTAGAGTTCGCCGCAGGGGCTTTGAGCGAATCCATAACCGACCCGCAAGTCGGCCAGCAAAAGGAGAATCGTGGACAGGCCTCTTGAGTTCCACAGAAGGCACGCCGCGGGACGCGCAGCCACAAACGCCGAGATGATCGAAGAGCTCTTCGTTGGCGGGGGGTGGCTCGGACGCGTTGCCTCCGGTAAGACCTTCGAGGTAACGAACCCCGCGAATGGAGCGACGATAGCAGTCCTGCCCGACGGGGGGCGGGAGGAGATGCAGACCGCCGTAGACGCCGCGGCGGCCGCCCAGCCGGAGTGGGCAGAGAGGACCGCCGCGGACAGGGCAGCGATCATGCGGAGCGCCGCCCATCTGATGCACGAGCGCAAGGAGCACCTCGCAAGGGTCATGACCCTGGAGCAGGGCAAGCCCATAACCGAATCCCGAGGCGAGATCGTCTATGCGGCTTCGTTCGTCGAGTGGTTCGCCGAGGAGGGAAAGAGGGTCTACGGGGAAACCATCCCGGCGAGTTTCCCGGACAAGCGTATCTTGGTCATAAAACGACCCGTCGGGGTCACGGCCGCGATAACGCCCTGGAACTTCCCGGCCGCCATGATCACGCGCAAGCTCGGTCCGGCGTTGGCCGCCGGCTGCGCCATGGTCATAAAGCCCGCCCGGCTTACGCCGCTCTCGGCCCTGGAGATGGCTGCGATCTTCGAACAAGCGGGGCTCCCCAAAGGTCTGCTCTCTGTCGTGGTTGGCACCGACACATCCGGAATAACCTCGTTCATCATGGAAGACGAGCGGGTCCGCAAGCTCTCCTTCACCGGCTCGACGGAGGTCGGCAAGCTGCTGATGAAGCAGGCCGCCGACACCATGAAGCGACTCTCTTTGGAGCTCGGCGGCCACGCCCCCTTTATCGTCTTCGACGACGCGGACATGGAGGCCGCCCTCGAAGGGGCGCTCGCTTCCAAGATGCGCAACATGGGCCAGACCTGCGTGTGCGCCAATCGCATCTTCGTCCAGAGGGACGTCGCGGAGGAGTTTGCCGAGAGGCTAGCCGAGAAGATGTCCGCCATGAAGGTAGGCGACGGGCTGGAAGAAGGCGTGACGGTCGGTCCCCTCGTCGAACCCAAGGCCGTGGAGAAGGTCGAGCATCACGTCCAGGACGCTCTGGAAAAGGGGGCGAAGCTCGTGGTCGGCGGGGAGCGGCTCAACGCAAACTATGGGACCGAAAACTTCTACGCCCCCACGGTCTTGGCGGACGCCGACGAGACGATGCTGGTGGCTAAGGAGGAGACCTTCGGCCCCGTGGCCGCCATCATGCCCTTCGACAACGAGGACGAGGTCATCGAACGGGCCAACGACACGGTATACGGGCTCGCCGCCTACTACTTTACCCGCGACGTTGGGCGGGTTGTAAGGCTCATGGAGAAGCTCGAGTACGGGACTATCGGGGCAAACGATGGGATGCCTTCGACCGCGCAGGCGCCGTTCGGTGGCCTGAAAGAGTCGGGCTTCGGCCGAGAAGGCGGCCACCAGGGCCTTGAGGAGTACCTCGACACCAAGTACGTATCCTTAGGAGGCGTCGCAAGATAGCAAGGGAGTCCAGAAACCGCCGCTAGTCTCGGTGCCGCGTTTCGGGAAGGAGAGACACTGAACCTAGGTTAGCGTAGCCTGTCCATCCAAGCATCCAGAAAGGGTGTTTCGGAAGTCCGTAGCTCTGATCCTCCATAAGCCAGACCGATGGGGCAGCGCCGAGGAGAAGCGAAGGGCCAGGGTAACCCGACAGATGAGTTAGGCGAATGGGTGTACGCGCCCCGCTCCCGTGCCTCTCAGAGTGACCAAAGCCGTGTCAACAGTAGCGCAACAGTAGGGACAGAACCAGCTGGTATCCAACGGTACTCCGTGGACACAAATCCGCTTTCCTATGCGGTGAATCCGCATACCTAAAGGCCTCCGAAAATGACTGAAAATCATGGTGTCCCCGGTTCGAATCCGGGTCCCGCCACTTCTAAAAGTCCTGCAAATCATGGAAAAAGAAAGTGTCTCGGCAGTGCTGCCGGAGCCCTGTGACAAAGGCGTGTCAACAGCCGGATCAAGAAAAGGTCTCTTCTAGTGCGGCTGTGCTTACAGTCCCGGATGGGCATCGCTGAGCTGTCGAGAGC
>JACDDL010000065.1 GCA_013817045.1 Actinomycetota bacterium
AGTAGCGCCTGCACCGAGAGCGTCCCGGCGCGCCGAGGGCAAGGCGCGAGGAGTCGAGCGTACCTGGAGGTACGTGAGCGACGAGACACGCAGCCATCGGCGATGCAGGGGCGCTCGAATGCGTCGGTAATTTGCGCGACGAGGCACTAGGTGCCTTCCTCCCAGGAGGCCAGGTAGGCCTTCTGGGCAGAGGTCAGCTCGTCGATTCGGACCCCCATCGTCTCGAGCTTCAGGCGCGCCACCTCGCGGTCGATGTCGTCGGGCACGTTGTAGACCTTCTTCTCGAGGGTGGGCCCACTGGTCGCGAGCCATTCACAGCTCAACGCCTGGTTGGCGAAGGACATATCCATCACCGCAGCAGGGTGGCCCTCGGCGGCGGCGAGATTGACCAGGCGCCCCTCGGACAGGACGTAGACCTTCCTGTCGCCCTCCAGCGAGAACTCATCGACCTCTTGGCGGACGCGCCGAACCCCGGATGCCATCGCGCGAAGCGCGTTGAGGTCGATCTCGATATCGAAGTGGCCCGCATTGGCCAGGATCGCGCCGTCCTTCATGAGCTCGAAGTGCTCTCCGCGCAGGACATGCTTGTTGCCTGCCACCGTGATGAAGATGTCCCCCTGGGCCGCTGCTTCCGCCCCGGGTAGCACGCGAAACCCGTCCATGGCCGCCTCCAGAGCACGGAGCGGCTCGACTTCGGTAACCACCACATCGGCGCCCATGCCCTTGGCTCTGCTCGCAACCCCGCGCCCGCACATCCCGTAGCCGCAAACGACCACCGTCCGCCCGGCGAAAAGCACGTTCGTTGCGCGTATTACGCCGTCGATGGCCGACTGGCCGGTGCCGTAACGGTTGTCGAAAAGGTGCTTGGTCATGGCGTTGTTGACGCTCACAACCGGATAGCCGAGCACTCCCGCTGCCTCCATGGCGCGCAAGCGAATGACGCCGGTGGTCGTTTCCTCGGTGCCTCCGATGATATCTACCAACTGATCAGAGCGTTGTTGATGCAGCATCGACACAAGGTCACCGCCATCGTCCATCGTTATCATCGGCTTGCGGTCCAGGACCGCCTTGATGTGCGAGTAGTAGCGCGCTTCATCAACACCCCTGATTGCGTAGACGGAGATGTCGTAGGCGGCCACCAAACCGGCGCTCGTGTCGTCCTGGGTCGACAGCGGATTGGAGGCACATAGGGCCACATCGGCGCCGCCGGCGGCAAGCGTTCTCGCGAGGTTCGCCGTTTCGGTGGTGACGTGAAGACATGCGGCAATCGTCACGCCTTCGAGCGGCCGCTCTTTCTCGAAGCGCTCTCGTATCCGCGTCAAGACGGGCATCTGACGGTCGGCCCATTCGATCTTCAGGCGGCCCTCATCGGCCAGTGACAGGTCTAAGACATCGGCATCCACCATGAAGAGCTCCTTGATCGACTAGTTGTTCTCGAGCTCGCTTTTCAGCATCTCGATTGCTTCCACGGGCCCAGGGTCGACCCCGTACCCTAATCCAAGGTACACGGCCGCAAGCTGGGTAACGAGCGCGAAGGAAAGAAGACGGGCGAGGCGCGATCTTCCCTCGGAGCAGACCTCGACGACATCGGAGACGTGCCCGGCGACGACCTTGGCCGTTGCCGGAAAACGCAAAGCGACCCGCCTGTCTTCGTAGGGGTCGCGCAGGAGCACGAGGACGAAGTTTGCGGACGTCATTTCCCCCAGGCGATTCCACCCGACAATCTCATTGTGGTTGAGCTCGGGAAGGACGTTGTAGAAGGCCGGGGACTTGCCGTACTCGTTGAGGTCGGTCTTGAATCGTTGGGCGGCGACTGCACCCACGCCGTAGCCTCCGTAGATCACCGGAATCTTGCCGTACAGGCGTCCGGCGAGCGTTTTGGCAGGGTTATCGCCGGACGGTACGTCGCGCCTGCATACGGCGGCGATGGCGTCCAGCACCTCCAACGACTCGGCCATCTCCTCGGTCATATCCGGGGCCAGCTGCATCTTTCGGAGGGTTCCCAACAGACAAAGGCACAGATAACCGAGAGAAGCGCGCGGCTGCAGGCCTCCGGGGATGCGCACGAGCGCTGCGCCTCGGTCGCGGCCCATTGTCATCAGCGCTCCGCCCGAGGAGATGATGACGATCCTGGCTCCTCGCCCGGATGCGTCCTCGAAGGCGGCAAGAGCTTCCTCGGTTTGGCCGGAGTACGACATCACGAACACACAGGTATTGCGCCCCACCCATTCGGGAAGAGGGCCGTAGCCCTTGACCACCCGCCACGGGAGGGGGAAACGGGGCTCGACCACCGCTTGTGCCACGTCACCCGAGATGCCCGAACCGCCCATGCCGACAACCAGGATGGAGTCGACGCCGGCGCCGCTCGGAAGACCCTCTGTGGTGTCTGCTATTCGCCACGCCTCGCGGCACTGCCGGGGGAAGCCCTCGACGTCGTCGAGGATGCCCAGTGAGTCAAGTTCCGCCATCGCCTCGACATCGTCGAGGTCGATCAAGGCTTGGCTGCCTCGTCGATGAGCATGATGGGGATGTCATCCCTGACCGGATACCGGTACATGCATTCGCCGCGGCACACAATGAGGTCTTCGGCGGGCAGATATTCGATCTCGCCGTGGCAGTTTGGACACGCAAGTATTTCGATGAGGCGCTGATCGACGGCCATCAATCCTCTTTTCTGATCACTGAGAGAACCTCTTGCACTTTGTCGTCCTTCAGGCTCTTCGTGCGGGCTTCGAGGTTCAATCGCAAAAGCGGCTCCGTATTGGAGGGGCGTGCGTTGAACCACCAGTCCTCGAACTCCACGGTCAAGCCGTCGGTGCGGTCCTGGTTCCCGTCTCCGTATGCCTGGGCCAGCTTCTCGATCATGCCCTCCTGATCGTCGACCTCCGAGTTGATCTCGCCCGATGCGAAATAACGGCGGAAGGGGTCAAGGGAGTCAGACAGCGGCATCGAGGCGACGGACATGCTTTCGAGCACCAATAGAGCAGCGATCATCCCGGAGTCGGCCCGGTAATTGTCCCGAAAGTAGTAGTGGCCTGAGTGCTCACCGGCGAACGCAGCACCCGTCTCCGCCATCAACGCCTTTATGTACGAGTGGCCGACACGTGCCCTGATCGGCTTTCCACCATTCTCGTCGATGACCTCGCGAACCGCCCAGGAGCAGATGAGATTGTAGATGATCGGTTGTCCTGGATACTTCTTGAGCACCCTTTCGGCCACCATCGCGGTCGTGAGCGAGCCCGATACGAGCTCGCCCTTCTCGTCCACCAGGAAGATTCGATCGGCGTCGCCGTCGAACGCGACGCCGACATCACAGCCTTTGTCCCGCACCAGTTGCTGGAGGTCGGCAAGGTTGGCCTCCTCGATCGGGTTTGCAGGGTGGTTCGGGAAGGAGCCGTCCAGGTCGAAATAGAGCGGCTCGACCTCGAAGGGGAGCGGGCCGAAGGTGATCGGCACCGTCACGCCGGCCATTCCGTTTCCGGCGTCGATGGCGACCTTCAGAGGCCGGAGTGTTTCCTCGTCCACGAACGAGCGGCAATGCGCCGCGTACTCCTCCAGGATGTCGACTTTCTCGACGGCTCCCACCGGGCCTTCACGGGTAGCTGGGTCGGCCGACTCGGCCGACCTCTGGATCTCGGCCAGACCGGACTCGACTCCGATCGGCACCGCCTCCGCCCGGCACAGCTTCAGCCCGTTGTAACGAGCCGGGTTGTGTGATGCGGTGAACATGGCGGCCGGCGCGCCGAAATGGCCGGACGCGAAGTAGCAGGCGTCGGTGGAGACCAGCCCGAGGTCGAGCACGTCTACTCCGGTGGATGTGACCCCCTCGATGAAGGCCTCTGCGAGCGAAGGGGAAGACTCCCGCATGTCGCGGCCGACGGCGAGACGATCCGACTCGACGAACGCGGCGAACGCAACGCCGATGCTGCGTGCCACATCCTCGTCGAGCTCGTCGGGGTATACGCCCCTAATGTCATAGGCCTTGAATATTGAGGTCAGATCTCGGGACACGGCCGCATCCTACCTGGGCGCGCCCAAATCACGTCCGCCACATAGGCCACGATAGTTAGCCTCAGAACGTTGACGGGGCGGCCCCGGACTGAAACCATCGGGACGATGAACGAGCAGCTCGTAGCCGAAGAAGCCGGGTGGCGCACCCAGGCATCCTGCCTGGACTACCCGGCGCTGCTCTTCTTCGGCGTGGACGACTCCGAAGCGCCGGCCGAGCGTCGCGTGCGGGAGGAGAAAGCCAAGCGAGTATGCCGCCCCTGCCGGGTCCGGCAGGAATGCCTCGAGTATGCCCTCCAGGCCAGAGAGCCGTACGGCATATGGGGAGGGCTCACAGAGCTGGAGCGCAAGGCGCGTCTTCGAAGCCGAGCCGTCTAAGAGGCACAGAGCGTGCCGGATGACCGTATCGGGGCGCTTTACGTTGCAGAAAGAACCTTGGCCCGGGCCAGATCACGCGGCGCCGGCGAGGTCGTTCGGCTCGCAGGCGCCCGCCTGAAGGAGGCGGCGGGGTCGGGGGACACACTGGTGGTGTGCAGCCTCGCCGCCGAGATCGAGCCGAGCGCAGGCGAAAGTTTTCTGTTCCGGTCTGCAACGTCCAACGACGGTGACCTCTACGCCCGAGACGTAGGCACCGACTCGCGCCGGAGCTTCAGGGCGCGGCTGTCCCCCACGACCTCGTGTTTTGTCGTCGAATCGAAGGGCCGCCTTCTGCACGCGACGTGGGTGACGACCTCGGGGGCCTGGACTCGGGAGTTGCAGAGCTATATACGCCCACCTCACGGAGACGCCTATGTCTTCGAGTCCTTCACCCGTCCGGATGCCCGGGGCAAGGGCGTCTACCCCTTTGCCCTGCGAAAGATCGCCTCCCACGCCGCCGGGCGCGGCCTCGGGAACCTCTGGGTCGCGGTCGAAGCCGGCAATCCCAGCTCGCTGCGGGCGGTGTCCAAAGCGGGCTTCCGCCCGGTTTTCAGATTGGAGTACAGGCGGCGGTGGGGCCGTCTGACCGTTCAGATCCCGGCCCCCGGCGAGCCGGGTAGGGACGGCCTGCGGATCGAACGCACCTGACCCGACCCGGACGGGGAAGGATCACTTGAAGTCGCTGCGCGCCGCCAGGTGCAGGACCTCGTCCAGGTTCAAGGTGCCGCCCTCGTGCTTCCACCACTTCTGCTCGCAGTTCCTGCAGGAGAAGAACTGGACGCTGTCCTGATCTTCCAGGCCGATGTCGATCTCGATACAGTCCTCGCCGTCGCATCTGGGACACCGCATGACCCCTCCATTCTAAAAGGTGATCTCGGTAGCAATCCGTAGGGAATCGACTGCATCATGTAGTCATACCACCTAATTGCGTCGAGACGCCAGGGATATTCTCCGGCGCTCAGGACGACTCCAGAGATACCGGCGGCCTTCTTCGCCACCCAAGAATGAGCGGAAAGCCTCAAGAGGGCTCCCCAGCCCCGTACCGGGGCCCCGGGGTAAGGAGGCTCTAGTAGCCGATCACGGAGACGATCGGAGTGCCGACGTCGACCCTGTCGTACAGGTACTCGACTTCGGACATCGCCATCCTCACGCATCCGTGCGATGCCTGGGTCCCGAGCGAGGAGATCGCCAGCGTTCCGTGAAACCGGATGCCCGAAGCAGACCAATTGAGGGCCCGCGTGCCCAGGGGGTTGGACGGCCCAGGGCCGATGGACTCGGGCATGCTCGCGCCCCACCCGGTGGGGTCCGGGTTGATCCATGTCGGCATGTAGCGCTTCTCGGTCACCTCGTAGAGGCCGGTCGGCGTCGGATACTCGGGCTGGCCGGTAGCGACCGAATAGGTGTCCGCGACCTTCCCGTCTTCGTAGTGGTACAGCCGGTTCTCGCCGATGCGCACGAGCAGGACATCGTCGTAGGCCGCGGTCGTGGTCTCCGGCTTCTGGGTGTCGACGGTGAGCTGCACGTTGTCCGATCCGTTGCGGATCGCGTGCACGAGGTCCTCATGGCTCTTGCCGACCAGAACTTGAACGCCCACACGATCCGGCTCGATCTTCACGAAGCCGGTCGAGTAGTCGAGGCTTGCGTCGACCGGCTTGCGGTCGACCTCTTGTGCAATGGTCTCGATCTTCTGGCGTGCCTGTGCCTTCGGGTAGGAGATGGCGACGGGGGCCCTGAAGCTGAATTCCTCATCCAGCCAGCGCATCCTCGCCTGCTCGGCGAAGGAGAGGCCCCCGCTGGCGGCGACGGCGCGCCGAACCGCCGAGTTGGCGTTGCTGCTTGCCCCGAGCCCTTTGGGCGTGGCCGACCAACTCTGGTCGTTGTACCGGACCGTTATCGCGCGATCGAGTTTCGGGCTTATCTCGGCCTTTACCGCCTGGAGCGCCTCCCGGGGCGTCATCCCCGACACGTCCACGCCGGCGACCGTAGCCCCCGGCAGGATGCGGCCCTCGTATGAGCTGAAATAACTTTGCGTGCCCCGGACAATGGTGAACGCTGCTCCGGCGGCGAGCAGCACCGCGACTCCCAAGACCGCGAGCGCCCAGACGCCCCACCGTCGCCGGTGTGTTGTCTCTATCTGTGATGCATTTCCCAGGGCATTCTCAGTCAAGTCAAGCTCCTCTTTGGTTTGGAACTCGCAATCTTACGTCACTCCCCATAGAACGGCATATCCGCCCACCACTTTAGCGATCGCTCGTGCTCAGGGGCAACGACTCTCACGCAGGCCCCTCCCAGGAGACAGGGTCCCAACAGCCTGTAAGCCACGGGGGCTCTTCTGTATTCCCGCCCTCCTTCTAGGACGCTTGCTGACGTAGGGTTCAGGCCGTCTATGGACATTCGTGACACGATCCTCGACGCAGTGGGCCAGACGCCGCTGTTGCGTCTGCGGAGAATGACGTCAGGGCTCTCATGCGCCGTCATCGCAAAGCTGGAGATGCTCAACCCGGGTGGGAGCATCAAAGACCGGATCGCGCTGACGATGATCGAAGCGGCGGAGAAAACGGGCGACCTGAAGCCCGGTGGAACCATAGTCGAGCCCACCTCCGGTAACACCGGAGCCGGTCTGGCAATTGCGGCCGCCATCAGGGGCTACCGCTGCATCTTCACGATGCCGGACAAGATGAGCCAGGAGAAGATCTCGCTGCTGCGCGCCTACGGCGCCGAAGTCGTGATCGCTCCAACCGCAGTTCCACCCGAGTCACCCGAGTCGTACTACCGGGTCGCAGACAGGCTGGCGGAGGAGATCCCCGGAGCCTTCCAACCCAACCAGTACTTCAACCAAGCCAATCCTCAGGCCCACTACGACACGACCGGGCCCGAGATCTGGAGCCAAACCGAGGGCACCATCACCCATCTCGTAGCGGGCGTCGGGACCGGCGGCACCATCACCGGAACCGGCCGCTATCTCAAGGAACGCAAGCCCGGCTTGGTCGTCGTGGGCGCGGACCCCGAGGGATCGGTCTTCTCCGGCACCCAGGCAAGGCCCTATCTCGTAGAGGGGGTGGGTGAGGACTTCTGGCCGGGGACCTTTGATCCTTCTGTCGTCGATCGCTGGGTCACGGTGAGCGACCGCAACTCGTTCGTCACGGCGCGCCGGGCGGCACGTGAGGAGGGCCTGCTGGTTGGGGGGTCGTGTGGGACGGCGCTGTGGGCTTCGCTCGAGGTGGCCCGGGAGCTGGGCCGGGATGATGTCCTCGTCGTGATCCTTCCGGACACGGGGCGCAGCTACCTTTCGAAGATCTACAACGACTCATGGATGCTCGAGCACGGGTTCACCGAGCGGCCCGGAACCTCTGCTCGGATTGGCGAAGTGCTAATCGACAAGGCTCGGATAGAGCCTGCGATCCCGGCGCTGGTGGCGGTGCCGGCACACGAACGGGTGGGGAATGCCATCGACAGACTTCAGTCCTACGGCATCTCCCAGATTCCTGTCGCCAAAGGCGAGTCGCCCCAGGACCTGGCCGAAATCGTGGGGTCCATCAACGAACGAAGCCTGCTGGATCGCGTGTTCCGGGACCGCGAGGCCATCCACCGGGAGGTGGTCGAGGTCATGGACCCGCCGCTGCCCGTCGTGCAGGCGTCGTCGGGAGTAGACGAGATGTTCGCCGACCTCTCGCGCGGCGCCGAGGCCGTCGTGGTCGTCGACGGATCGCGTCCCTCGGGCGTCCTGACGCGCGCCGATCTGCTCGAGTTCCTCGCCCATCAGAACGGGTGAGGCCGGAGTGCTGAATCAGCCTTGATTCTGTCGTCCTCAAGGAAGGCGACCGAACCAGATAACGGAGAGTCCGGCCGCCGCCAGCAGAAAAGCCGCTCCCGCTCCCACGAACATCACAGTTATCTCCTGCGCCTCGCGCACGGTCGAGATCGTGGTCCCGATGTCGGCGTAGATCTCCGCCAGGCCCCCACTGGTCGTTGCCGAGAACAAGCGCCCTTCGGTCGCTTGGGCGATGGCCCCGAGCGTCCTTTCGCTGGGGGGCCGGGGCCCTCCTTGCGCTCCCGGGGGAGCAGCAGGGTCCCCCAAGGTCACTGCATGTATGGGGATTTCCAGCCTCCTGGCTCTTCTGGCCACCTCTTGTGGTCCACGGGCTCCCGTCGTGTTGTTCCCGTCCGAGAGCAACACCACGGCCAATGGCGGTCCCTCGAGGGGCGGCTCGTCTGGTCTCATCGCCAGGGCCTTGGCGAGGCCCTCGCCGATTGCGGTGCCGGAGGCGGTCTTGACCGCGTCCAGAGCCCGTTTGAGGGCCACCCGATCCACCGTGGGCCGGCTCAGCACCTGTGCCCGGCCGGCAAAAGCAACTACGCCGACCCTGAACTTGGCGGGCAGCTCATCGAGCAAGCGAACAGCCGCCCGGCGCCCGGCCTCCAACCGGTTCGGCTCCACGTCCCCGGCGAGCATGGAGTTGGAGGAATCCATCACCACGACCACGATCCCCTCCTCGCGCTGCACCGCAAGGGCGGCTTCCGGCCGGGCCAGAGCGACCAGCAGCGACACCAGCCCCAGCAGATACAGCGCCGGGGGCACATGACGCCAGGAGCCGGCGGGCCGCTGCATCACATTTGAGCTCATGGCGTCGCTGGCCCATGTGCGGCGGTAGTAGAGCCTCCGGCGCTGCCAGGCGAGATACGCGATGGCTGCAGCCGGCACAGCCGGGAACGCCCACAACATGGCCGGCCACTGGAAGCTCACCCACCTACTTCACCACACCCGAGGTAAAGCGAGTTTTAAGCCGGCACCTGCCTGGCGGGGGCATCGCCGGAGACGCCCGGCATCCAGTCGGGAGGGTGTTCGCCCGCAGGTTCGCCAATCAGGGGTATCCACAGCACGAACACCGCGCCGCGGCCGGGTTGGGAAGAGACGCGCACAGATCCCGAGTGTGATTCGGCGATGCCTCTTACAATCGAGAGTCCAAGGCCACTTCCACCACTCGAGCGCGATCTCGAGCGGTCCTTGCGCCAGAAGCGGTCGAATATCCTGGTCTGATCCTCGGCCGAGATGCCTTCGCCGTGATCCCTCAGCGCCACCCAGCCCCATCCGTCCATCCGCCCCGCAGATATTCTGACGGGCGAACCGGTGGGGGCGAACTTCAATGCATTGTCCAAAAGGTTCGCTAGCGCCCGCTTGAGGGCGTCGCCATCGCCTGCGACCGGCAGCGACCCGCCGAGATCCTTGGTTATGGTCACGTTCTTTCCTCCGGCGACCGCATCGAAATCGCCTGCTACCTCCGATGCAAGTGCCGAGAGATCGAGCCGGTCGCTGCGCATATTGGGGGACTCGAGTCGCGCCAGCGCGAACAGGTCGTCCACCAGTCGGCTCATGCGGTCGGTGGCACGTCTGATAACGAAGCCCGTCTGACGCCAGTCGTCCGCCGTCGCTTTCGGATCCGAGAGAACCACATCGACATTGGTGCGTATCACAGCAAGCGGATTGCGCAGCTCGTGCGAGGCATCGGCAATGAAGCGGCTCTGCACCTGAAAGGCCGCATCAAGGCGCGCAAGCATCCCGTCGAAGGTATCGGCAAGGCGCTTTAGCTCATCGTGCGGGCCTTGGAGCTCGATCCTTCGGGACAGATCCGTTGCTTGGATATGGTCGGCGACATCGGTTATCCGGCCGATCGGGGACAGCACCCTGCCGGAAATGACCCACCCCACGCCGAGACTCACGAGGAACAGCACACCCAATGCTCCCAAGGCATATTCTCGCATGTTCTCGACCGTGTTCTCATTGGCGGCACGCTCAAAACCCCGAAGGTCTGTGATCAGGAGCCGTTCAGAGGGTTGGCTCTCACCGTCGCCGTTTATGTCGGCGGCAAAGTCGGTGATTCGCGTGAAGGAAGGTTCATGCCGCAGGGTCGAGAGCAACGCTAGGTACAGCGCCGCCACCAGCACCGCAGCCAAGACGAACAGCACCGTTGAATACAGGATGGTGATGCGGAACCGCACCGACCTCATCCACTCTGGAAGCACATTCATTTTACCGGGCACCTATGCTGCCCCGCGAAGTCTGTAACCGCTGCCGACAACGGTTTCTATGGGCTGCGGCAGCCCGTCCCGCTCGAGCTTGCGTCGCAGAGTCATCACGGTGACTCTGACCGTCTTCGTGAAGGGATCGGCGTGCTCGTCCCAGACATGCTCCAGCAGCTCCTCCTGGGACAGAACCTCATCCGGGCGGCTCATGAAGTAGTGCAACAGGGCGAACTCCTTGGGGCTCAACCGAAGAACGGCGTCACACCTCGTTGCACTATGCCGCCGGGTGTCCAACTTGAGAGTCCCGCTCTGTAGAACCGCACCCGAGCGCCCTGCGTCACGCCGCAGCAGAGCCCGGATTCGAGCGGTGAGCTCGGAGAAGTCGAAGGGCTTTGCGAGGTAGTCGTCTGCCCCATCGTCCAAGCCCGCAACTCTGTCCTCCGGCTCGTCGAGCGCAGTCAGCATCAAGATTCGGGGACTTGCCCCCTCCGGTGTTGCGATATCCCCGGAACGGAGTCTCCTGGCGAGCGCTCGTCCATTCAACTTGGGAAGGTTCACATCGAGGCAGACCAGGTCATAGGAGTTCACCATGACCTTCCCGAGGGCGTCGTCGCCATCGTGGGAGACGTCGACCGCATAACCCTCGCGACGCAGGCCCTTCGCGACCGCAGAGGCCAGGTCGCGCTCGTCTTCCACCACCAGGATGCGCATGTGCGAATAGTAGGCATACGATTGTCCCTGTACCCCACGCCGCTCTGTGGAGCTCTTTACGTGCTCTTTAGCCGCACACCCGTACTGTGAGGGTCACACAACCTAACGGTGAGGAATCAGATGGCATCACTAGACGACACTTCAACGCGATCCGGCACAGAGCACAGGGGCGTTGAAGGGCCCCCGGAGTGGATCAGGGAGCGCCTCGAGGAACCGAGGTCCCCCTCAGACTCCTTTCCCGCTTCTATGCCTTATCCCTCCACACCCGACAAGGCGAAGGCAGAATCGCAGCAGGGGAAGGCACGCCGCCGGCTGGCAGGAGCCGTTGCCGCCCTGCTGCTGGTGGGAGGCGGATACGGTTTGGCGTCGATCCGAGGGACCGACCTTCCCCCGGAGGCGGGGGCTCCCCCCAAGCAGGCGGGCCGCGCTCTCGTAGCGCCGCAAGGGTCCGAGCCGGTGGCTGCCGTCGCCAAGGCGGTGCTTCCCTCGGTTGTGCAGATCGAGACAGAGGGCGGACTCGGGACGGGAGTCGTCTACAACGCCAACGGTTTCATCCTCACCGCCGCACATGTGGTCGAAGGCTCTTCGGAGGTGACCGTCCGTCTCGCCGACGGGCGGCGCGTCCGGGGTGAGGTCGAGGGCGCAGACGCGACTACGGATGTAGCCGTCGTGAGCATCGGGCGTCAAGACATCCCGCCTGCCTCGCTGGCAATCGGCATCCCGGTAAAGGTCGGTCAGCTTGCGGTGGCGATCGGAAGCCCGTTCGGGCTCGAGGGAACCGTTACCGCGGGCGTCGTGAGCGCCGTGGACCGAACCATCACCACGAACGAGGGCAACGCCGCCAGCATGATCCAGACGGATGCTCCCATCAACCCCGGCAACTCCGGCGGCGCTCTGGTGGACCACAAAGGAAGGGTCATAGGAATCAACGACGCCATCCGCAGCGACTCGGGAGTCAACGCGGGGGTCGGCTTTGCGATCCCGATAGACACCGCGGCTTCGGTCGCCGATGACCTGCTCCGAGGCAAGACCCCGGCGGTCGGCTTTCTGGGCGTGAGCGGAGCGGAGCCAACTATCGGCCGTCCCGGCGCATTCGTCACCGACGTGCAGTCGGGCACCCCAGCAGCACGGGCCGGCCTGCGCCCTGGCGACCTGATCACCGGGTTCGATGGAGAGCCACTCGAAAGCATGGCGGAGCTTGCCGCACGGGTACGGCCCACGGAACCCGGGACGGACGTCACTCTCGAAGTGGTGCGCAAAGGAAGGACTTTGACCATCCATTTACGGGTGGGCAGCCAGTGACCGCCACCGCATGACCCCGTCTCACAACCGGCAAGGGGGAGGTAGTTGTGACTGACTCAGGCGCCAAGCTCCACGCGGTCGGAGACCCAGGGGTCGTCCACGACACGCTCGAAACCGCACTGTTCGAAATGAAGCGCATCATCGTCGGACAAGAAGCAATGCTCGAGCGGGTACTCGTGGCGCTTCTCGCCGGCGGCCACCTCTTGATCGAGGGCGTGCCCGGACTTGCAAAGACACTTACGGTGAGGACGCTGGCCTCGGTTCTGGGCGGAAGCTTCAGCCGCATACAGTTCACGCCCGATCTGGTTCCCTCCGATCTTGTCGGCACACGCGTCTACCGGGCCGACTCGTCCACCTTCGAGACCGAGCTGGGCCCAGTCTTCTGCAACTTCCTGCTTGCCGACGAGATCAACCGGGCACCCGCCAAGGTCCAGTCGGCTTTGTTGGAGGTCATGCAGGAGCAGCAGGTCACGATCGGGAACCACACTTATCCGGTCGAAAGCCCGTTCCTGGTCATGGCGACGCAAAACCCCATCGAGTCCGAGGGCACCTATCCCCTGCCCGAAGCGCAAGTGGACCGGTTCATGATGAAGGTCGTCGTCGACTACCCGAGTTTCGGGGACGAGATGGAGGTCGTCCAGCGGTCGTTGTCCGAGCCCGCCGAGCTCGGGCAGATTCTCACGGCTCAGGATCTGTTGACTTTCCAGCGCGGTGTCGCGCAGGTCTATGTGGACCGGCTCGTGTCCGAATATGCGGTGGCGCTCACCATGGCGACACGCGAACCCGATGCGTACTCCCTTCCGCATCTGGTTCCCTATATTGCCTACGGGGCAAGCCCGAGGGGCTCCATCAACCTCATTCATTCCGTGCGAGCCCTTGCGCTGCTGCGGGGACGCCGGTACGTGGTCCCCCAGGACGTCAGAGCGG
>JACDDL010000066.1 GCA_013817045.1 Actinomycetota bacterium
AAGTCGTCGACCTCCTCCTGCCGGTAGCCCCGCCACGCGTCGTGGAACTGCTTATCCTGAATCTCCTGCGCGGTTAGGTCCATGGTCTGCAGTATCGCGGACAATCAGGAAAGTGGGAAGCGCAGGCGGCCCGTCACGCGCGACGCACTAACAACCCAAGAGGCCCTGGGCGATTCGGATCGCTATGAAGATGAAGATCGGCGAAAGATCGAGGCCCCCTGCGGAGGGGATGTAGCGCCTGAGGAATCCCATGACGGGCTCGGTGAGGTCGTAGACGACCCGGATCACGGGAGCAAGGGCCTCCGGGGGGTTCCAGCCGAACACCTGCGTCCAGGACAGGATGATCCTGACGAGTAACACGAACGAGTACACACTCAGGGCTACGCAGAGGATCTGCACGGGAAGAATCTACGCCTGGTTGTAGAAACCGCGCTCTTCGAGGAAGCGCCGTCGCTCCTCGGCAGAGACCTGCACGCCGTTGGGTGTGATCAGAAAAACCTTGTCGGCCACGGGCTGGAGTGAGCCGTTGAGGCCGTAGGCGAGCCCGCTGGCGAAATCCACGAGCCGGCGCGAGAGATCCGAGTCCGCTGCCTGGAGGTTCATGAGCACCGAGAAACCCTCACGGAACTTGTCACCGACCTCTTGTGCGTCGTTGAACGAGTACGGATGCACGAGGTGGAACTTCGCCGCCGGAGTGGGCGGCATGACGCGCACGACCGCTCCCTTGCCCGCAGAGGACGGGCTGTCGGCGATCCTTCTGACGCTTGCGGACCGGCGCGTCGAGCTCGTTTCTTCTTCGGTTCCCGGCTCGTCGTACTCCTCGTCCTCGTCCTCGGCGAGGCCGAGATAGATCAGCGTCTTGGTCCACAGGCTTGGCATGCGGCTAAGAATAGCCAACCGAACGCCGAAAAGGTGGGTTATTGCGTCTTTCTTGGCGAGGTGACTCGATCATCACTTCGGGGGCCCGTTCCGATCATGCGGATTCCGTGCACCGAATACGGCCTCCCCGACTCGCACCATGGTTGCCCCCTCCTGCACCGCGACCTCGAAGTCGCGGCTCATACCCATCGAGAGCTCGGCCGCTCCGGATAGACGATCCCCCAGCCTCGCACCGAGATCAGCCAGCACCTTGAACCACGGACGCGACGACTCAGGGTCGCGCCCGAGCGGCGGCATCGTCATCAGGCCTCGCAAGTCGAGCCCTTCGAGAGCAGCGACGCGCTCTGCGAAGGCCATCGCCTCGTCCGGATCGACACCGTGCTTGGCCGCCTCGCGCGCCGCGTTCACCTGGACGAGCACCGGTTGGGTCAGTCCCGACCGTTCGGCGCGCCGCGAGATGGCTTCGGCGACCTCGATGCGGTCGACCGAGTGAATCAGCGCGACCCTGCCCACCACCGAGCGCGTCTTGTTCGTCTGCAGCGCCCCGACGAAGTGCCATGTCCCCAGGTCCCCCACGACGGGCAGCTTGTGGACGAGCTCCTGCGCTTTGTTCTCTCCGAAGTCGGTGATACCGGCTTCCGCCGCCGACCGCACGGCCTCGGGGGGCTGCGTCTTGGAGACCGCGATGAGCCGGACGTCCGAGGGGTCCCGGCCGACGGACACCGCGGCCCTGCCTATCCGCCCCCGTACGTCCGCGATCCGGTCGGGAATCGTCACAGGGGTGAGATGAACGCGCCGTGGCGGCCTGTAACGCCGTCCCGCCGGTAGGAGAAGAAGCCGCCTCCGCAGGCGGTGCACTCATCGAGGGCCGCGACGGCGGTGACGCCGGCGGTGCGAAGCTCGGCCACGGCGGCGCGCCGGGGGTCGACGTGTGAGGAATCGGCCACCGGCAGGCCACGGCGGTTCCACGCCTCGACGACCTCATCACCTACCTCGTAGCAGCAGGCTCCGATCGCGGGCCCGACCCACGCAGCCAGCACCGGTTCGACCGCCCTCACACCGCGCTCGACGATGCCGCCGGCCAAGCCGCGCCACCCGGCGTGAACGAGCGCGACGCCCCCCGCGCCGAGAAGCGCGACGGCTGCACAATCGGCGCTGAGGATGCCGAGCACCACACCCTTCCGGTCGGTCACGAGCCCGTCGGCCTCGCCCAGGATCCCGCCGGCACCGGAGGTCGCCCGCATGAGCTCGACCCCGTGCACCTGGCGCGTGAGCGCAAGCCGGGAGGCGTCGAAACCCACTGCCTCTGCGACGCGCCTTCGGTTCTCGACGACCGCTTCGGGGCTGTCACCGGCGCGTGCACCGAGGTTCAGCGAATGGAACGGCGCCTCGCTCACCCCCCCATGCCGTTCGCTGAACGCAACCAGCACGCCGGCCTCGAGGGCGGCGGGATCGGTCCACACCCGCAGCGCCCCAAAGCTGACCGGCTCGAGGCTCGGGGATGGCATTTCAACCAAGATAACGGGGCGGGACCGAGGGCAACCTCTTCCGCTTCATCGACGCCGGGTCACGACTGACAACCGATTCACAACCCTCTTTCGCCTCGTCCCGGTGGAAAATGGTGACCTCGCGACGCTACTTCAGCCCGTGGATTCCACCTTTCCGGGCGGCGCGCGCCGTTCTGGGCCTGTATGGCCCTATCCAGAACCAGTCCCAATTCCGCCCCCCAGCCTGACCCTCCAGCACGCCCGTAGACCAGATAGTGCCTGGCCCCGCCGAGTACGGAGCCGGCGAGGGCCAGTAACGACGGCTCAGGCATCAGGATGCCCCGGCAAGGCCGCATAATCGGGGATGCCCGGCAAGGCCGGGCAACGTCCCAGATGGCGGCCGGTGCCTACCGTCTCACCCATCGACCTGGCTGCCGCTAAAAGCGTGGCAGGTTGTGCTGGATTCCGGACGCGATGTGGAGGACCCTGGTGAATCGACCCGAGTTAATCGGCCGAGAACGCGAACTCGCTGTTCTCAGCGAGTGCCTCGAAGCGGCACTTACCGGGAAACCCCGGCTCATGGTGTGCCGCGGCGAGCCGGGAATCGGGAAGACCCGACTGGCCGAGGAGCTGACGGTGCGGGCGACGGCGAAAGGGGTGCCGGCCGTGTGGGGCCGCGCCGTTGATTCCGGTGGCGCTCCCCCGTACTGGCCATGGCGGCAGCTCTTGCGGGCCACCGTAGGCGTGGTGGACGTCGGTGCGTTGGCTGATCAATTCCGACTCACGGCCGACCTCAGCCGGCTGGCACCAGATGTCTTCGCGACGAACGAGCAGACTGTCGACACCGCGTCGTCGGAGGACCGGTTCAAGCAGTTCGACGCCGTGGGCCGGCTGCTACGCCACGTCGCCGCTCGCACGCCCATGGTGATCATCCTCGACGACGTCCACTGGGCCGATCAGTCGTCGCTGCTGCTCCTCCAGCACGTGGCACGGACGCTCACCGACGAGAGGCTCCTGTTCATCTTGAACTACCGCGAGACCGAGCAGACCCACTCGGCGATCATCACCGACCTGCTCAGGGAACCGGTGACGCGAGAGATGCACCTCGCAGGTCTGCCCCCTCCTGCCGTCGGCAAGCAGCTGGCCTCTGTTGTCGGTCATGAGGTCAGCGATCACGAGGCCGAGGAAGTGCGCGCGTTGACGAGGGGCAACCCATTCTTCGTCGGCGAGATTGGCAGGGTGCTGGGAGACCGGCACGCCGGCGCCCGTTCTTCGTTGGTCACGGCGAGCGTGCGTGAGGCCATTGGTGCTCGCCTGGATAGATTGTCACCAGAGTGCGTGCGGCTGCTGCAGGCGGCCTCGATTGTCGGACGTGAGGTTCCCATCGCCCTCGTCGCCGCCGTGGTTGGTCTCCCGGTGGCCGGCTGCCTTGGCCAGTTCGACGAGGCCGTCGCCGCCGGGCTGGTCGAGGTCGGTCCGACAGCGGCCGAGCACCAATTCGTTCATGGCCTCGTGCGTGACGCCATCGAGGCCGGTTTGCCCACCTCGGAGCGCGTTCGCCTTCACCGCAGTGCCGCGGAGGCCATCGAGGAGGCGTTCGCCGGGCGGATCGAACCGCATTTGTTCGAGCTCGCCCGCCATTGGGCAGTGGCGGCCGTGCAGGGCGACCCCGCCACTGCTGCGGGATGGATCCAGCGCGCCGGAGAGGAGGCTATGTGTCGCCTCGCCTACGAGGAAGCAGCACGGCTGTTCCGGCTGGCGCTTGAAGTCGGCGGCGGCGGCCTCAACGACCCCCATCGCTGCCGACTACTGTTGGCCCTGGGCGCCGCACTGCACGCGTCTGCGGACGTCAATGGCAGACTCGACGCGTGCCTCCAAGCCGCCGCCCTCGCCCGTCGCATCGGGGATCCCAACCTGGTAGCAGAGGCGGCCCTGATCCTCGACGGCGTTTTTGGGCACCCGGAGTCGGACGCCGCCACCAAGCGGCTCTGCGAGGAGGCGATGGCGGGCATGAATCCGGAGCACACCGCTCTCCGTGCCCGGGTCACGGCCCGGCTCGCCGAAGCGTGCATGTACCTCGGTGACGTGGAGAGCGCTGGCCCCGCCAGTGAAGAGGCACTCGTGCTGGCCGAGGAGTGCGGTGATCGCGGAGCCCTGGTCGGTGCCCTCCATGCGCGCCAACTGGTGTGCGAGGGGCCCGACGGCGTAAAGGAACGAGAGCTGCTCGCAGAGCGGATGCTGGCGCTCAACAGGGAGGGTCGGAACCCGAGCGTCGAGATGTGGGCACGTCTGTGGCGGGTGGACGCTTCGTTCGAACAGGGCGACCTTCTTGCCGTCGCCCGGGAGTTGGAAACGCTCGGACCGGTTGTCCAAGAGGTCGGCGGCCCCTGGGCACAGTGGCAGTTGATGCGGGCCCAGGGGGTGCTCGCGCAGGCCCAGGCACGATTCGCCGACGCTCGTCGACTGGCCGCCGAAGCCTTCGGCGCCATCGCCCGCACCGACCACCCCTTCGCCGCGCTCCCAAGGGCTGCCCTCTTGCAGGCGGTAGGCCACCATGTCGGTCAGGACAGGGAGTCGCTTGACGCCTACGGCTTGGCCGACGCCACAGCTGATGCGGTCGACTTTCCCACAGGGGTGATGATGGCGCTCGGCCCCGCCCACCTCCTCGTCGAGGTCGGTCGGCTCGCTGAAGCGGCGGCCCTCTACCGTTCGCTCGGCCCGGTCGCCGGGTGGCGGCCGCACGCCCATGGGACCCTGGCGGCATATGCCTTCGGCATCGGGGTGGCGATAGCCCTCGATGCCTGTGACGACGTCGCCACGCTTCAGCGGCTGCTCGCCCCCTATAGGGGACTGCACGTCGCCAGCGGCGCCGGTGCCGTCGCCTACTTTGGGCCCGTCGAGCTGTGGCTTGGGGTTGCCGCCCGATACCTGGGTCTGCTCGATGATGCTGCGGCCGATCTCGAGCGGACGGTCCGGGCCTGCGCTATCAGTGGCGCCGATGGCTTCCGCGCCGAGGCCCAATACGAGCTGGCCGCCGTGCTGGCCCGCCGGGCCGACCAAGGCGATCTGGCGCGGGCCCGGTCGCTGGTTGCCGATGCCACGAGGCAGGCCTCCGAGCTGGGCATGACGCCGATCGCCTCCAGCGCCGGCAACCTGATCGGAGAGCTCGACGCCGCCGAACCGCCGACACCGCTGACGCGCCGAGAGCGTGAGGTCGCTGAGCTCGTTGCAAAGGGCCTGACGAACCGGGAGATCGCCGAGCACCTTTTTCTATCCGAACGCACCGCGCAGAACCACGTGCAGCACATCCTCACGAAGCTCGATCTATCGAACCGCAGCCAGATTGCGGTTTGGGTCACCAAATCCGAAATGAGTATGCCGGCTGAGTAGTTCGGCGGATGCCGCCGCCATCCCGACCTCCTAGGTTTGAACTCGTCGAGCTCCTGCAACGGCCAGCGGCCGCAGCCTTGCACACTGTCCCGGCATCTAGCGATCCCAGTCGTCCGCGGCGAGGACCGCAGATCCATCCAGCCCGAGAACAAGATGAGGAGGAAACCGTGCGCATGCTGCTCAAGTGGAAGTCGGGTCTCGAGGCTACGAACGGGGCCGTTCGGACGGGAAAAATGAGGGAGATCAATCAGTCGCTGGAGGAGCGTACTCAACCCGAGGCGGCTTACTTCTGCATGGAGAACGGCCACCGAACCGCCCACATCTTCTTCGATCTTGCAGACCCGTCGCAGATCGCCGTGATCGCGGAGCCGTTGTTTCAGGACGTCAGCACGACCGTTGAGTTCATCCCTGTCACGACTACGGTCGAGCTCCGGAGGGGCCTCGCGCAGGCATCCCTGGTTTGAGGACCAGCCAACCACCCGACCTATTCGAGCAACCAGCAAAGGAGAACCGATGGCGGACAAGAAAATGATCGCGGTCGTAGGTGCAACGGGCGCCCAGGGCGGGGGTGTGGCTCGTTCAATCCTCGATGACCCCGATGGCACATTGGCCTGTAGGGCGTTGACGCGGAACGCCGCATCCGACGCCGCGAGCGCATTGGCGGAACGCGGTGCTGAGGTGGTCCAAGCCGACCTCGACGACGCGGACAGCCTCACCAGGGCGTTCGAGGGCGCCCACGGCGCCTACTGCATGACGAACTTCTTCGAGCATTTCTCCGCAGACAAGGAGCTCGAGCAGGCCTCGAACCTTGCACGCGCCGCCAGGGCGGCGGGTATCCGGCACGCAATCTGGTCGACCCAGGAGGACACTCGCCATTGGTTCCCACTCGATGACGACCGGATGCCCACGCTGCAGGGCAGGTACAAAGTTCCCAACTTCGATGCTAAGGGCGAAGCCAACCGCCTCTTCACCGATAACGGCGTCCCCACCACGTTCCTGCTGACGTCTTTCTTCTGGGACAACTTCTTGGGGGTCGCGAGCCCCGTGCGAGGCGACGATGGTGTCCTCGGGGTCACTCTTGCCATGGGAGACAAGAAAACCCCAGGCATAGCAGCCGAGGACGTCGGCAGGTGCGCGCACGGGATCTTCAAAGGTGGGGACGAGCTCGTCGGAGAGACGGTCGGGATTTCTGGAGAGCACCTGACGGCGGCCGAGATGGTGGTAGCGCTTGGTGACGCGATGGGCGAGGAGGTGCGCTACAACGACGTCCCGCCGGATGTCTTCCGCAGCTTCCCATTCCCGGGGGCCGACCTAGCTGCGAACACGTGGCAGTTCGTGGCCGAGACAAACGAGGAGTACTGCGCTCGGCGTGACACCGGCTTCTCGCGCTCGATCAACCCACGTCTTCAGACCTTTGCCGAGTGGCTGGCCAGCAACAAAGACCGGATCCCCGTACCGGCAGGCACCCCGTAAATGAAAGGTTCAATGGCACAGCAACCGCACGAGATCGTCTGGACGCTCACGAACGCTGTCGTGGCGTCGAAATCCCTTTATGTTGTGGCCGAGCTCGGCGTGGCCGACTACATCGCTGACGAGACCATGAGCGTCAAGGAGCTGGCGTCCGCATGCGCCGCCGACCCCGACGGGCTCGACCGGGTCCTGCGCTTGTTGGCGGCCCACGGGATCTTCGAGCGTCATGCAGATGGATACCGACACACGGAGGCCTCCAGGCTCCTGCGAAGCGACCACCCGATGTCGATGCGAGCCTTCTCCCGCATGATGGGCATGCCCGTCATCGGAGCCACGTTCGGCCAGCTCGAGCACTCGGTCCGGACGGGGTCGCCGGCCATCCAGCTGGTGGCCGGTAACGGACTCTGGGAGTACCTCGAGGGACATCCCGGCGAAGGCGAGATCTTCGGCCAGGCGATGACGGGCAAGGCGGCCGCTGACATCGCCGCCGTGCTGGGCGCCTATGACTTCGGCCGCTTCGACACGATCGCTGACATAGGGGGTGGCCGCGGCCATCTCCTTCGCGCGGTGCTAGACGCCGTGCCTACAGCGGAAGGGATCCTTTTCGACCTTCCCGACGTCATCGAGACGCTCGACATCGACCGCGACCGGCTGACCGCTCGAGCGGGCGACTTCTTCGTCGACCCGCTGCCGACGGCGGACGCCTACATCCTTATGGAGGTTATCCACGACTGGCCGGATGCAGAGGCCGCTGCCATCCTGAGCGCCATCCGCCGGGCAGCGTCGCCCGGTGCTCGGGTATTGATCATCGAGAACGTCCTCGGGGACGCCCAGTCCGACCCGCGCGGCCACACGCTCGACGTGATCATGTTGGCCGTCACCGGCGGGCGCGAGCGAACGGGCAACCAGCTCGAGATGCTCCTGGAGGACACTGGCTTCGCGGACACCGCCGTGATCGACACCGCCGGTCCCATGCGCATTGTGGAAGCCGTTGCTGAATAATCGCGATCCGTAAAGCCTCCTCCTCATCGTTGCTCGAGGCCAGGAACCGCCGTAGGGCAGCGGGCACCTCAATGCGGGAGGCGCCGATGCTGCTCAGCCAAACACCGCTGGATCATTCGGACCTCTTTCAGTGCCCGAGACGCGGTTTCCCAGACGTCGTGTCCCGCCTCTCCGCAGCGAGGCACGAGTGCTTCCCTACTGCCTCCGCATGAACTCCGGGACCTCGAGGTCGTCGTCGTCCTCGAACACCAGCGACTTGCGTCCCTGGGCCACTGCCACCGGGCGCGGTTCGGGCGCAACGGTCAGTTCGTCCTCGGCGCGCCGAGGCGCTTGAGGCTCAGAGGCTTTCTTCTCGGCACGATCGAACCCTGCGGCAATGACGGTGACCCGCACCTCGTCACCGAGGGTGTCATCGACCACCGCACCGAAGATGATGTTCGCGTCGGCGTGAGCTGCCTGCGAGATCGCCTTTGCCGCTTCGTTCACCTCGAACAGACCGAGGCCCGATCCGCCGGCGATGTTGATCAGCACACCGCGCGCTCCTTCGATCGAAGCCTCGAGCAAAGGCGACGAAACCGCGGCGCGCGCCGCTTCCACCGAGCGGTTGTCGCCGCGCGCCTGTCCGATGCCCATGAGGGACGAGCCGGCGTCCGTCATCACCGCTTTGACGTCGGCGAAGTCGAGGTTGATCAGCCCGGGTGTCGTTATCAGCTCGGTGATGCCCTGCACCCCCTGCAACAACACCTCGTCGGCCATCCGGAACGCTTCCAGCACCGAGGTCGTCGCGTCACCGACATCGAGCAGACGGTCGTTGGGTATGACGATCAGCGTGTCGACCTTGTCCTTGAGGTTGGCGATTCCCTGCTCGGCCTTGACCGCCCGCTGCCGGCCCTCGAACGCAAACGGCCGGGTGACCACACCGATGGTGAGAGCCCCGACCGCCTTTGCGATCTCGGCAATGACGGGAGCGCCGCCGGTCCCCGTGCCGCCGCCCTTTCCGGCGGTGATGAAGACCATGTCGGCGCCTTTGAGAATCTGCTCGATCTCGTCCCGGTGCTCCTCGGCCGCAAGCCGGCCGATCTCGGGGTCTGCTCCGGCGCCCAGGCCGCGGGTCAGGTTGCGACCGATGTCGAGCTTCACATCGGCGTCCGACATCAGCAGTGATTGGGCGTCGGTGTTCGCGGAGATGAACTCGACGCCGTTCAGCCCGACCTCGATCATCCGGTTGACGGCGTTCACCCCACCCCCGCCGATCCCGACCACCTTGATCACCGCCAGATAGCTCTGGGGACCTGCTGTCATCCCAGCCTCCCTCCCATAGGTCAATGATTGCTTGAAGGTTTGTTGAATCGTCTCCAGCCCAGGCATTTACGCTGCTCAGGGACGTGCGGGAAAGCATGTACTTAAACTTTAGCCTTAAGGTTCATTTGGCTATAGTGTTAGTTGAGGAATATATCTACTTGCTTTCGGGGCCGTCAAGGACATTCCCCAACCGCGCCCCCGGCTTTTCGCCGAGTGTCGGCCCGCACTGCGGTCGGCCGCCCTGGCGGAACAGCATGCATCCGCCGTTATCAGAGCGATGTGGACGTTGTTTTCGGCGCTTTAAGAGGTCAGGGGGAGACGGCGGGGCTCGTGGGCACCCGCACGTCGATGTAGGCAGCGGTTCGGCCCTCTTGTTGTAGGCGCCGGGACAAGTCCCGCAGCACCTCTTGCTTTGCGTCCAGGCGCGTCGCCGAGCCAAGCCGCACGACGGTGGAGTCATCCAGCATGAGGCTGATTCTTTCCGGTGTGGGGACAACTATGGCGACCACGGATTGCTTCAGACGGCCCTCGAGAGCGCGCCAGACCCTGAGAGCGCCTAATCCCTCCGGATTGTCGATGACGTCTCCAACCTCCAGGCCGGCATCCCCCCAGCCGCTGATCACGGGCAGGTCGTCGGTGCCCTGCGCGCTCAGAACATGTCCATGAGCATCGACGGTCCAGTGGATACCTCCCAGGGCCGTCGCCAGAGCGGGTTTTCTTTCGGAGATGTGCACCCTCACGGTTCCGGGCAGGATCCTTTCCACCTCTGCGGACTTGACCCAGGAAAGCCTTTCGATGCGATGGGCGACCTCGGAGGTTGCCAATAGCAGCAGGTTGTCTGCGTCGCTCACCGTGCTCGCCGCTATGACGGCCTGAGGCTCGGTGTGCGTTGCACCCACGACCTCCACCGAACGCACTTTGAGGAGCGGAGAGAAGAATGCCGCCCACAGGCCGGCGGCCAGGATCACAAGCGCAACGAAGCACAGCCACAGGCGTCTCTTGCGCGAGCGCGCCACCGCGCTGCGCCTGCGGCTTATGCGCGGGTGCGCTCGGCCCCCCGCCGTGGTGCTCAAGCCGCATCCTGCTGATTGAAGGCGCCCACGAAACGGATCTCGGGTTCGAGCTCCACGCCCGATGTCTCGTAGACCGCTGCACGCACGTGCTCGACGAGATCACGCACATCCTGCGCGAGCGCCCCAGGTCCGGCCACGAAGAAGTTCGCATGAAGCGAAGAGACGGCTACGCCTCCCTTGTTGCATCCCTTGAGTCCGGCCGCTTCGATGAGGCGTCCCGCACTGTCTCCTGGCGGGTTCCTGAATACGCTGCCTGCGTTCTGGGCAGCGCCCGGTTGGGTCGAGGCGCGATGGCGCCTGTATTCGTCCATACGTTTCCTTATCGCAGCGGTGTCTCCTCGCGCAAGCAGGAAGTCCGCATCGACCACGAGATCGTGCTCGCTCAGGTTCGATCTTCGGTAGGCAAAACCCAACTCGCTTCGGCTGCGCACTTCGAGCACGAGCCGGTCGAGGCTGAACACCCGCACTGCGGCCACACACTCCGCGATCTCGCGACCGTAAGCGCCGGCGTTCATCCGCAACCCGCCGCCGACGCTTCCGGGTATCGCGACGGCGAACTCCATCCCCTCGAGCCCCCGGCGCGCCGCCCAGTTGGCGAGTTGGGGCAATGCGGTTGCCGCCCCCGCGGTCGCTCCGCGGGAGCCTTCTTCCGGGAGGCCCGGCTGGGGGGGGCCCCACGGCTCGATCCAGGCGGCCCTCGACCCCAGCCTGATCACCACCCCTGGGATTCCGTCGTCCGAGACGACCAGATTCGATCCCCGGCCCAGCGGCAGCACCGGAATCGCGCCCGCTTCGAGCCCCACACCGCGCAGCGCGGCCCCGAGGAGCTCGAGGTCGCGGGCGCCGGCGGGCTCCACGTAGAGCGCCGCGGGGCCCCCGAGACGGTAGGTGGTGAGAGGGGCCAGCGGCCAGCTGCGCCGCACGCGTCCGGTGATCGAGCCGGACAGAGACTCGGCGACGCGATCCAGGGCCGCGTCGAGGTTCATGCGGGCGGTGTCCGAGGGGCAGCACGCCTCGAGGGGAGCTGACACCCCTCCTCGACACATAGTTTGGTCGAAAACGTGCACTCAACGATACTTTTCGACCAAACTATTGCGGACCACCGGAAAGGGACAACATAAGTCGAGTCGACCCCCGCATGCTTCGCGCCCGGGGGCCGGATCACTCCGCCGCCCGAAGCCGGTCCAGCATGGCCTCACCCACGAGGGTTACGTCGCCCGCACCCAGCGTCATCAACAGATCTCCGCCGCGCAGAAAACCCGTGAGATACCTAAGCAGCTCGTCACGGTGGGGCAGGTAGGCGATCGGCCGGCCCGGATAGCACACACAAGCTGCGTCCGCTACAAGCTTGCCGCTGACCCCGGGGACAGGCAGCTCGCGCGCTCCGTACACGTCGGTGATCACTATCGCGTCGGCATCCTCGAAAGCGGCGCCGAAGTCAGGCGCAAAAGCGGCGGTACGCGAGTACAGGTGTGGTTGAAAAACCGCTACGAGCCGCTGCCACCCGCCCAGCCGCGCCGCTGCCATACTTGCTCTGACCTCGGTCGGGTGATGTGCATACTCATCGACGACGGTCACACCGCGCGCCCGTCCGCGCAGTTGGAAACGACGCTCGACACCCCGGTAAAGCGACAGGCCGTGAGCCGCATCCTCCAGCGATACTCCCATCTGCATGCACGCCCCAGCCGCAGCCAGTGCATTCGCAACGTTGTGCATGCCCGGCACGCACAGAGTCGTCTCCGCCACTCCCGACGCCGTGCGCAAGCTGAACCTCGTCCCCCAGGGATCCGGCACGGATACGTTCTCGGCGCGCACATCACCGCCCTCGCCGAAGGTGACGATCCTCCGGCCGGCGGCGACTGCGGCAGTGCGCAGATCGGCGTAAGAAGCGGGCAGGACGACCGCACCATCCCGGGATGTGCGCGTGATGAAGGTCTTGAAAGCGGCCTCGATAGCCTCGAGCGAAGCCCAGTGATCGAGATGATCGGCCTCGACGTTGGTGACGACCGCCACCGTCGGCGACAACAACAGAAAAGAACCGTCGCTCTCGTCGGACTCGGCAACGACGAGATCATCGCTACCCGATTTCGCGTTCGACCCTGCGTCGTTGAGTGCTCCGCCCACGAGATAGGTGGGATCCAGGCCGGCCGCGCGCAGTATCGAAATCGCCATCGAAGTTGTCGTAGTCTTCCCGTGCGTCCCAGCGACAACCAGTGAAGGGTGCTCCTCGAGCAGCGCCGCAAGCGCCTCGCCGCGCGTCAAGACGATTACCCCGAGCTCGCCTGCTCTGGCCCTCTCCGGATTGCGGTCCGGTATTGCAGAGGAGACGATCACAGCGTCGGCACCGTCGACGTTGGCCGCTGCATGACCGAAGGAGATGCGCGCGCCCATTGCCTCGAGCATGGTTGCAGGACGCGAGTGCTTGAGGTCGGAACCGGTCACGTGAACCCCTCGTTCCATCAGCACCTTGGCGAGAGCCGACATCCCTGCCCCGCCTATACCGACGAAATGCACCCGGGAAGCTTCCATGAGGCTCATGGCACGCTGTCCGCAACGAGACGCGCCAATCGGCCGGCAGCGTCGGGGTGTCCGAGGTGCGCCGATTCGACACCCATCGATACGAGTGCGGTCCGGTCGGTCAACAGCCGTTCAACCTCCAGCGCGACGCGATCGGTCGAGGTCTGGGCGTCTAGGAGCAGAACTGCGGCGCCGGCGCCCTCGAGC
>JACDDL010000246.1 GCA_013817045.1 Actinomycetota bacterium
ACGCCCGGAAGTCTTCGAGTGGGCCGAGCGCATGCTGCTCGGTACGCCCGCCGAGGGATACGCGGGCTGCTGCGAGGCGATCCGGGACATGGACCTGCGGGGCAGGCTTCTCAGGGTCCAGGCCCCCACGCTCGTCATCTCCGGCGCTGACGACCCCGCCACCCCGCCGGACCACGGGGAGCTCATCCGAGACTCGGTCCCCGACGCCCGGCTCGTGGTCGTCCCCCGAGCGCGGCACCTGGCGAACGCCGAGCGGCCCGAGGAGATCACACAAGCCGTGCTCGACCACCTGGATCCGGTATCCAAACCGTGAGCGACCCGCTCCGCGACGAGGGCATGCGTGTCCGCCGCGAGGTGCTCGGAGACGACCACGTGGACGCCGCTCTCGAGAACACCACCGACTTCACCGCCGACTTTCAGGACTTCATCACCCGTTATGCGTGGGGCGAGATCTGGACGCGCCCCGGCCTGGACCGCCGCACACGTAGCTGTATCACCTTGACCGCGCTGGTGGCCCTGGGCAAACTCGAGGAGTTAGAGATGCACGTCCGCGCGGCGCTGCGCAACGGCCTGACCGTAGACGAGATCAAGGAGGTACTGCTCCACAGCGCGATCTACTGCGGCGTACCAGCAGCTAATGCCGCCTTCGCCGTTGCCCAAAGCGCCCTGGCCGATCACGACATGTCCCCGGAACCACGGCAAGGCGAGCAGGAATGACACCACTCGAACGGACGCCCAGAGTCACCAATTGATACCCGTGGACAGGTACTGGCGCCGCGACCGAGGATACTGCGCAGCAAGCCGAACCTCGCGGGGTCGCACCATCCTATAGCTCGATTTGCGCCGGAACCCGGTAGTGACCACAATAGTAAGGGAAACAACGAAGAGCGGGCAACGGGGAAGCCGGGTGGGGCAACGGTCGAATTTCGAGAACCAACGGAGACGTCTGGCCCCGGTGGGAAGGGTCGATCGAGCAGTGGTGACCGCTGCTCTTCCCAACGACCTTGAGTAGGGACGGAGGAACAACGTTCATGGACACGCAAGTTGGAATCGTCGGGGGTGGACCGGCGGGGCTGATGCTCTCGCATCTTTTGCATCTGCAGGGCATCGAGTCGGTGATAGTAGAGGCTCGCAGCCGCGAAAGGTTGGAGACGGAGGTTCGGGCGGGTGTGCTCGAGCAGAATACGGTCGACCTGTTGAGGGAGACGGGCGTTGGCGACCGCATGGACCGGGAGGGGGCGGTACACCACGGCATCGAGTTGAGGTTCGACGGGCAGGGGCACCGCATCCCCTTGAGCGACCTCACCGGTGGATGCGAAATCGTATTGTACGGCCAACACGAAGTCGTCAAGGACCTCATCGGCACCCGGCTCGATGCGGGCGCGCGCATCGTGTTCGAGGCTGAGGCCGTCGGCCTGCGCGACATCGAGTCGCGGAAGCCGACCATCCGCTACCGGCACGACGGCGAAGACCACGAGCTGCGGTGTGACTTCGTGGCGGGATGCGACGGCTACCATGGGGTGAGCCGGCCTTCCATCCCGGCCGAGGAGCGCACCGAGTACGACCAAAAATACCCCTTCGGCTGGTTCGGCATCCTCGCCGAGGCATCACCTTCGTCGGACGAGCTGATCTACACGCTCCACGAACGCGGTTTCGCCCTTATCAGCACGCGTTCGGCGAAGGTCCAACGCATGTACTTCCAGTGCGATCCCAACGACGACGCCGAGAGCTGGTCCGACGAGCAGATCTGGGAAGAGCTCCAGACACGGACCGAGACCCACGATGGCTTCACGCTCAACGAGGGACCCATCATCGAGAAGAGCGTCGTCGGAATGCGCAGTTTTGCCGTGGAGCCGATGCAGTACGGCCGCCTCTACCTTGCCGGGGATGCGGCGCACATAGTGACGCCAACCGGCGCCAAGGGGATGAACCTCGCCGTCCGCGACGTCAGTACTCTCGCCCAAGCCCTCACTGCGTGGTACGAAAAAGGCCAGACAAAGCTGCTAGACGACTATTCGAACACCTGCCTGAAGCGCGTGTGGAAGACGCAGCGCTTCTCCTGGTGGATGACCTCGATGCTGCACAGCTTCCACGACGACGAAGGCTTTCAGCACAACCTGCAGCTCGCCGAGCTGGACTACGTGACATCTTCCCAGGCCGCGGCGACGTCCCTGGCGGAGAACTACGTTGGGATGGTTTTCGATGAGTGACCGCCAGTAAATAGACAGGGAAAGAGCCGTTTAGTGAGTCGACTCGTCATAGACGCGCATGTGCATCCGCAGCGCTTTACCCCGGGTTCTCAAAACGCTTGGCGTGGATTATTCATCGAAGGTTTGAGCAGAAGGTGCCGCTCGCGTGGATGACTCCGGCGCGGATCGTTGGGTACCGCTCGGCGACTGCGTCGTCGTAGGGGAACATGGCGACGAATCTCCTGTCTTGGGTGGTGCGGGGCGTACTTGTCGTGTCTTGGTGCGTGGTGGCTGATGTTGTCGGGCAACCGGAGGTCTGCGGCTCACCGATCCGTGACCGCGAGTTTGGCGGCGAATCCGATCAGAAGCGCGCCGAGCGCTCGCTCGATCCACCGGCGGGCAACGGGTGCAGCGAGCACAAGGTCACGAATGGCGGCGCTTGCAAATGCGTAGACGGCGAACACGGCGAGGGTCATGAGCATGAAGATCCCACCGAGCCCGATCAGTTTCGTGTCGAGCAGGCCTGGTGAAGCATCGAGGAACTGTGGGAGAAAGGCGAAGAAGAACAGGGTCAACTTCGGGTTCAGAACATTCAAAAGGATCCCGCGCCGCACGACCAGGCTCATGGGATCGATCGAAGCGGCCTTGTCATCCAGCGGTAGGGCGCCGGCATGGCGGATCATCGACACGCCCATGAAGATGAGGTAGGCGACCCCCGCGTATCGAACTACCTCGAACACGGTCGACCCGGCCTGCATGATCCCGGATAGGCCGAGCATGGCCGCCAGCATGTGGGGAACGATGCCGAGGGTACAGCCGATGGCCGCGAATAACCCGAGTCGCCAGCCACCGCCGATCGAGCTTGAGACCGTGTAGACCACCCCGGTGCCCGGGATGAGGACCACGACGAGCGACGTCAGCAGGAACTCGACGGACATGCTCGGGAGGCTAGTCGTTCCGGGAGGGCCTGTCAAGATCCCGTCCGGGGCCGATTCGGCCGTGCGACCGGGCTCCGCTACGGGCCGCCGCGGCTCCCCGCCAGCCTCATAGCCCTGATCGCTGCAGTCACCGAAGCCGGCGTGGATCTCGTACCCGTGCTCTCTCTCCGTCAGAGACTTCTTCAGTTCGTTAAACACGAGTAGAGTCCGCTATTCGGCATCGAAGTCGCTGAAAAAGGACAACCGCCATCGTACACTTTATTTATGAACGCAGAATACACGGCGGTGCTGAAACAGGACGGCGATTGGTGGATCGGCTGGATAGAAGAAGTTCCGGGCGTCAACTGCCAGGAACGCACCAAGGCTGACCTTTTGACCAGCCTCAGAGAAGTTCTTGCCGAAGCGATCGAGTTCAATCGCCAAGAAGCGCTTGCCGCAGCCGGTGAGCAGTTTATGGAAGAACGCATTGCTCTATGAAGCGCCGCCAGTTGCTGCATCACCTGCGCGGTCACGGCTGCGAGCTTCTTCGAGAGGGCGGCAATCATTCCTGATGGCACAACCCAGCACAGAACCGTCGGTCCGCCGTCCCTCGCCATACCGAAATCAGTAGTATCCTGGCCAATAAGATCTGCAAAGATCCGGGTATCCCATCCATCAAGTAGAACCAGGAAGAACGCCTCCGTGACATTTGATAATGGTAATACGGGCTGGTCTGCGGCACCGCCCTCGCAAACGCCCTGATCGCCGCAACTACCGAAGAGAACGGCGCCGATCTCGTAACCTTCAACCGACGCCACTTCCCAATGGTCCCTAGTCCTGTGTCAAAGCTCGATGGACGGATAGAGTTTGCGTAGCTTCGTTCGGGCATCGGCGGTGGTGAAGCGCCAGTCTACGCTCGCGCCCGCCCGGT
>JACDDL010000247.1 GCA_013817045.1 Actinomycetota bacterium
CTTGAGGTCGCCCATGGTTATGCCCTCGTCCACCGCGAGCCCCTCGATCTGTGTGAACCCACTGAGGTGTGTCGCGTCCTGCACGTCGCGGCGATAACAACGCCCCGGGACGACCACATACACGGGTGGCTCCTGAGACTCCATCACCCGTATCTGCATGGGAGATGTCTGAGTCCGAAGGACGATCTCTTCGTCGCCATCCTTGATGTAGAAGGTGTCCTGGGGGGACCTGGCGGGATGGTGGGCCGGTGTGTTGAGCGCGTCGAAGTTGTACTTGGCGAGCTCGACCTCGGGCCCTTCGGCCAACTTGAACCCCAGACCGATGAAGATGTCGACGATATCCCAGACCGTCTGGGTCAACGGATGGAGCGATCCGAGGGCCGGCGCGGCACCCGGAAGGGTGACGTCGATCGCTTCCCGGTCCCAGCGAGCGGCGCGCTCGGAGGCTTCGAAGTGGCTTTGCTTGGCAGCCAGCGCTGCTTCTAGCTCGATCTGCACGGCGTTGGCGAGCTGTCCCAGCGACCGTCGCTTCTCCTCCGGCGCGCTGCGGAGCCCCGAGCGCGCGTTCGACAGTGCCGACTTACGTCCCAGGGCCTGCACCCTCGCCTCCCCGAGCTCGCCGAGGTCGTGGGCCGCTTCGATGACGCTCAGTCCTTGCGTGCGGGCATCGGCGAAGCGCCGGGCTACCTCGGCGTCGGTCTCGTCACTCATCTGGGCGCCTCATCTGGGCGCAAGGATAGACGGGCCGCCTCCCGCCGCTGCCGGGCCGCCTCGTACAGCAACACCGAGCCTGCGACCCCGACGTTGAGAGACTCGGCGCGCCCCGACATCGGGATGCTCACCTCGCGGTCGACGAGGCGGCGGACATCCTCCCCCACCCCGCGGGACTCGTTTCCGACCACGAGCGCAATGCGCCCGGTGAGAACGGCGTGGTCGGCGGGCACGGCCGCCCGGGGGTCGGTCCCCAGCACACCGAGACCGAACGAGCGAAGAGCCGTCACAGTGTCGTCGAGCGGCGCCTCGGTGACGATGGGGAGACGCCAGACCGCACCGGCCGACGCCCGTACCGTCTTCGAGCTCCACACATCGACACTGGCCGAGCTCACCACCACGCAGTCGGCTCCCATCGCCGCAGCCGAGCGGATGAGGGTGCCGGCGTTGCCCGGGTCCCGCACCTCCGCCAGGAGCAGCACCAGATCCGCCCCGGCCGCTACCTCGAGTGACGCCTCCGGCGTTCGCACAACCGCTACACACCCCTGTGGGGTCGTGGTTTCGGAAAGCGCCGCAATCACTCGCTCGGAGGTCACCCAGACCGGGACCCCCGAAGCCTCGGCCAGGGCGCCGACGGCATGGCCGGCGTCGGCGAGATAGACCTCGAGCACCTCGGCATCCGAGCGCAGGGCTTCGTCCACGAGAAGGTAGCCCTCGACCAGGAACGCCCCCTCGTTCTTTCGAACGGGGCGCCGGCGGAGCTTGCGCGCCGCCTGGACCCGCGGGTTCTGCAGGCTCGCTATCGTGCTCGTTTAGGACGCCTTGTCGAGCGACTGCCGTGCGACCTCGGTGAGCGACGCGAAGGCCGCCGGATCGTTGACCGCCATCTCGGCGAGCATCTTGCGGTCGAGCTCGATCTCGGCGAGCCGGAGCCCGGCCATGAAGCGGCTGTAGGTGAGGCCGTTGTGGCGCGCTGCGGCATTGATGCGGGTGATCCACAGCCTTCTGAAGTCGCCTTTGCGGGCGCGCCGGTCACGGTAGGCGTAGACGCCCGAGTGAAGCACCTGCTCGCGTGCGGCGCGGTAATGATGCCCGCGCGACGAGTAATAGCCCTTGGCCTCCTTGAGGACGGCGCGCCGTTTCTTTCTGCCGGCAACGCTTCTTTTCACCCGTGGCATCAGTTTCCTCCTGTACCGGTTCTCTTACTTGCCCAGCGACCGGCGAACGTTTCGGGCGTCCGCCGGCGATACCTGCGCCGGGGAGTTCAGCCGCCGCTTGCGCGTCGCCGACTTTTTTTCGAGTATGTGGTTGGCGTTGGCGCGCCGCCGCATGATCTTTCCGTTGGGAGAGATCTTGAAGCGCTTGGCGGCGCCCCGGTGACTCTTCATCTTCGGCATCTCTAGCCTCCCTCGGCCCGGGTTACCTTCACCGGGCGCCTCGTCGGGGCCGGCGCCGGCTCTGGCTCAGGCTCCGGTGCCGGGGTCTCCGGAGCGCTTCTTCCGGAGTCCCTGTGCGATGTCTTCTTCGGGGCCGGCGCCGGTTTGGGGGCGATCGCCTCCTTCTGCGGAGCCAGAACCATGGTCATGTTCCTTGCATCGGCCAGTTTCGGCCAGGCTTCGATTTTGGCGATCTCCGCCAGCTCGTCGGCAAGACGATCCAGCAATCGCCGCCCGAGATCGGTGTGGGCGGTCTCCCGGCCACGAAACATGATCGTGATCTTGACCTTCGCCCCATGGCGCAAGAACCGCTCGACATGGCCCTTCTTGGTTTCGTAGTCGTGACGGTCGATCTTCGGACGCATCTTCATCTCTTTGACCGTCACCTGCGTCTGCTTCTTCCGAGACTCCCGCTGACGCACGGCCTGTTCGTATTTGTACTTCCCATAGTCCATGATCCGGGCTACGGGGGGTTCGGCTTGAGGCGCCACCTCGACGAGGTCGAGATCTTGCTCGGAAGCCATCTCGAGCGCCTCTGGTGTCCCGATGATTCCAACCTGTTCGCCTTCGGCGGACACAACCCGGACCCGTGGAACGCGAATGCGATCGTTGACCCGTGGCTCAGTTGCTATTCGCTTCTCCTTCCGACGACCTGCACGCCTTGTGTGCGCCGACGACCGAAGCCGTCCACGCGCAAAACCCGGTGACGCCAGAGGTCGGCGTCACCGGATGCGGCCCTTCCCGGGCCGTGTGGATCGACCCGCCGGCGACAACGCAACCCCACTGCCGCCGGACGCCCCTTCGCAAAAGACAAGAGATCGAGCCGGCCGGGAGGTAGAGAGGCCGTCCTGGCCCCTTCTTGGCGACACTGCTGTCAAAAGCGAGTATAACCACGACCACAGTGAGCGACGAGGAGAGGCGAGAAGAGGAGCAGGCAGAGAGGGCGCGCCCGCGCATCGTGGACAAGCGCGTCTCGGCACGGCGGGCTCAGGGAGCCCAGCCGTCCCCCGGAGGCACCGCCCCAACCCAGGGCCCATCCAGTTCGCCCGGGCCGGATGTGACCGCGCCTGACCCCGTCCCCGCTGCGGCCGGGCAGCCGCCCTCGACCCCGGCCCCCCAGCCTCAGGCGCCGGCCGAACCTGCCCCCGTCGCCCCGCCTCCGGGGGACGGCGAAGCCGAGCGGATCTGGACCCCCGAGGAAGAGGCCGAGGCTCAGCGGATCGCCCAGGAGATCTCCGCCCGTCCAAGCATCGAATGGGTGTTGAACGTGGCGGTTACCCTGGCCAACGTCGCCGGGACGAAGCTCGACCTGGGCGACGCAACCGACGCCAGGCTCGCAATCGATGCTCTTGCGGGGATCGTGAACGGAACCGGCACGTCTCTGGGGGACGCGGAGAACCCGCTCCGGCAGACCCTGGCGCAACTGCAATTGGCCTATGCCCAGGCCATGGCCCCTCCCACCCCCTAAGGGGCATTGCGCAGCGGACGCGCAGCGACCCCTGGAAAGTCCAGGGGTCGCAGATGGTTCTCTTAGGCGCTTGCTAAGCGGACGTTGGACGCCTGCTCGCCCTTGGGGCCGTTCGTGACGTCGAACTCGACCGCCTGGCCCTCCTCCAGCGACTTGTAGCCCTCCTGCTCGATTGCGGAGAAGTGGACGAACACATCGTTGCCGTTCTCCTGCGAGATGAAGCCGTAACCCTTCTCGTTGCTGAACCACTTGACCGTACCTACTGCCACTACTTCACTTCCTTTCTCGTAACGGGGGCTCGCAGGCATCTTCCCCGCGCGTTGATACCCCCGTCGCTGCGCGCGCAACGCTAGCACACCACCCACCCGAACGGCACGCCCACCCGCATCGGCCGGTCTGGTG